>JAFAKB010000011.1 GCA_019235885.1 Candidatus Eremiobacterota bacterium
CGGGCATCGCCGGATGCTCGATCACGTCGTCGCCGCGCAAGACGCGCAAGCCATGCGCGTCGTGGAGCCGAACGGTGCGGTCGCGCGGTTCGACGACGATCACCAATGACGCGCCGCTTGCGAGGTAAACGCCGATCTTGTGGTCGAGCCGGCGCTTGCTGTCGCCGGGCGACAAGATTTCGATCGCGACGTCCGGCGCCAACGGCGGTGCCTCGGCGTCAAGCCCGTCTTCCAAATCGGCAAACCGCTCGTTCGAGAGGTAGGAGATGTCCGGCACGAGCGGTCGGCGGATCTCGTTCGGCGGCGCGACACGGAACCGCCACTCGGTCGCGATCTGTCCACGACCCTCGGCCCACGGCCAGAGCGCGACAGAAAACGCAACCTGAAGGCGCCCGTGCGCCCACGTTGGGCTCACTTTCTGCACCGCGCGGCCGAGGATCCACTCGGTCTCGGGCTTGGTCTCGGGGAGGACGATCTCGTGTATCGACATTGGTTCACGCACGTCTATCACGCGCTCGCGCGTGAAGACAATACCTAAAGCCTAGCGCGGCCTGAACGTCGTTGCGACCGACTGCACGCCGTGCCAGGCGTGCACGGCTAGATTCGGCACGAACTCGTAGAAGGTGATCAACGAGCGCATCGTCCCGCCGAAGCCGATCAGCACGACCGGGATCCCGCAGATGACGAGCACCAACACCCAGCCGAGCAGCGGCGCGAACCCGCGCAGCGGGCTGCGCCCGACGATCGTTCCGGCCGCGAAGTCGCCCAGCCGCCGATGCGCCGGCAGCAATGCGAGAATCCCGCCGATCAGCAGCAGATCGATCGGCCGCAGCAGACCGCGCAGGAACGCGCGCGCCAAGCCGACGCCGCGTTCGCGGAGCGCGAACACGTGCAGCCCGAAGACGAGCTTCCCGATCGTCGTGCCGAAGAGCGCCTCGCTCACCCACACGTAGACGAGCGCCAGCGCGGTGCCGAGCGCGAGCGTCGCGTCGAACGCGGTCTCGTTGTTGTTCGGCAGCCCGGTGATCGGGTTGATCGCGATCAGCGAGTACATCAGCGTCGTCGCGAACACCGCGATCAGCACGAGGTCCAGCGCGAACGCGAAGAAGCGCGCCGCGACGTACCCGAGCGGGTTTCCGACGTCGGGACGCCGCTCCGGAACGACGGTCACCCCGGGCGGCGGGATCACCGTCCCCCTGACCGGCTCGACGACCGCCGGCTCGATGACGCGGCGCTGCGGCGGGGGCGGCGGCGTCACCCGCGGCATCGCAACGGTCGCTTCGAGGTCGTCGCCGGACGGAGGCGGAGGGGTCGACATCGCTGCTATCTACTGCCTCCCGGCCGCCATCGTTTCGCCCTCCGTATGCGGGCGGGCTCCGCCGGATTAGACAAAACCGCTGGCGGCCGTCGCGCCTTTCTTGCGCAGTTCCGCTTGGCGCAGCTCGACGCGCCGGATCTTCCCGGAGCGCGTCTTCGGCAGCTCGGCGACGAACTCGATCTCGCGCGGATACTTGTACGGCGCGGTGACGCGCTTGCAGTGCTCCTGCAGCTCTTTGACGAGCGCGTCGCTCGCTTCGTATCCCGGTCGCAGCACGACGAACGCTTTGACGACGTTTCCACGATCCGGATCGGGCGAGCCGACGACCGCCGACTCCATCACCGCCGGATGCCCCAGCAGCGCGCTCTCCACCTCGAAGGGTCCGATGCGGTATGCGCCCGACGAGATCACGTCGTCCGCGCGGCCGACGAACCAGAAGTAGCCGTCGTCGTCGACCTGCGCGCGGTCGCCGGTCAGATACCACTCGCCGCGCCGCGAGCTCTTCGTCTCCTCGTCGTTCTTGTAGTAGCCGCGGAAGAGCGAGGGCGGATCGCCGCGCAGCGCGATGTCGCCGACCTCGCCCGGCTCGCACGCGTTGCCGTGCTCGTCGACGACCGCGACCTCGTGGCCCGGCGTCGGCTTCCCCATCGAGCCGGGGCGCACGTCCGTGCCGGGCCGGTTCGCGACCAGCAGCGTGTTCTCGGTCTGGCCGTAACCGTCGAGAATCGTCAGCCCGAACGCGTCCTTCCAGCGTTCGATCACTTCCGGGTTCAGCGGCTCGCCGGCGCTGACGCAGTGGCGCAGCTGCGGCAATTTCCAGCGCGCGCCGAGATCGGGCAGCTTCGCTTCCAGACGGTACTCGGTCGGCGCCTGGCACAGCACGGTCACGCCGAGATCGCGAATCAGATCCATCCGCTCTTCGGGGACGAAGCCGCCTTCGTGCAAGACGATCGGCGCGCCGCACGACCACGGCCCGAGCAACACGTTCCACAACGACTTCGCCCAGCCGGTGCCGGCGGTGCACCACACGAGATCGTCACGCTTCACATCGAACCACACCGACGCTTGCATGCGCTTCGCGTACGTGTAGGCGACCGAATGCACCACGCCTTTCGGGTCTTTCGTCGTGCCGCTCGTGTAGACGATGTACGCCAGGTCGTCCTTGCGCGTCGGCTCGCCTTCCCACGGCTGCGCGCGCGCGAGCAGCGGATCGGCCGCGGTCCAGCCCTCGCGCTCGCCGCCTACCAGCAGCCACGTTTTCAGGCCGGGCGCCTCGGCGCGCATCGCGTCGAACTCGGCCGCGTTCGACACGTGCGCGACGACCGCGACCGCGCCGCTGTGGTTGGCGCGGTAGAGCAGGTCTTTGGCGCGCAGCTGCTCCGCGCTCGGCACCGCGACCGCGCCGATCCGCAGCAGCGCCGTCATGCAGAACAGCCACTCGGGAATCTTCGGCAGCACGACGACGACCCGCTCGCCCTTCTTCACGCCCGCGTCGCGCAGCACCGCCGCCCACCGCTTCGACGCATCGGCGATCTGGGTGAACGTGTACTCGCGCCGCTTTCCGGCGGCGTCGACGAACAGCAGCCCGCGCCGGTCCTCGCGCGCCAACCGGTCGATCACGTCGCGGGCGAAGTTGAACTCGGCCGGAACGTCCCAGATCAGCGCTGCTTCGGTCATGCTCCGAGGATTCGCAGGGCGCCCCGGCGCACCCGCCCACATGGCCGTCCCCGATTTCGCCCGCATCCTGCGCGCCTCGCAGATCCGCGTCGGCAAGGTGCGCGTCCGCGGCGTTCCGGCGATCCTGCTCGGCGTCAGCACGATCGTCGCGGTCGCCGGAACCGCCCACGCGCTGGCGCTCGCGGCGCCCTCGGTCGGCGAGGCGCTCCGCGAGGCGACGAAGCTGGTCGACGCGATCAAAAGCGACCGCGGCGACCAGCGCCGGCTCAACGCCTAGAGCGTTCGGGCGTCACCACGGCGCGGTCAGCCGCAGCACGATGCGCCGCGGCGCGTTCCACTGCGTCGTGTTGAAGCCGTTGTTCACCTTGATCAGATAGCGTTTGTCGAACAGGTTCTCGACCGAGAGCGTGTAGCCGACCCCGTGCGAGCTGCGGTCCGCATTGCGACCGAGCGACGCGTCGAGGATCCAGTGCGCCGGCAGCCGCCCTTGACCGTTCTCGAACTGCGTCGGGAAGCCGGTGCTGTACTCGGTCTGCAGCGTCGCGAACGATTTCAGGCCGCTGCCGAAATGGCGGGTGTAGAAGGCGTTCCCCTCCCAGGTCGCGTCGTGGTCTTCCGGCTGCAGCGTGATGTCGCTCGTCGAGCCGGGCGGAAAAAGGAACGTGCTGCCGGAGATGCCGCCGGCCAAGGCACGCTGATAGGTCGCCGAGACGCCCGCGTCGACGCGCGCCGAGGACGCGTCGAGGCGCCCCTCGATTCCGCGGTCGCGGCCGACCGTGTTGTTGAAAACGGCGAACAACGGCGTGTTGGCCAGCTGCGTCGTGTCCAGCACGTTGGTCACGTTGCGGTCGAACGCGTTGACGTATCCGCGCAAGCCCGGCTTGAACGTGTGCGCGAGGCCGACTTCGACGTACGTGTCGTGCTCGGGCTGGAGATCGTACACGGGCGCCGCGCTCGCAGACGTTTGCGTGACGACCGCGTCGCGGCGCACGTCTTCGAGAGCCGGCGCGGAATAGAGCCGGCCGTAGTAGGCGTGCAGCACCGTGTTCGGCGCGATCTCGTCGTTGATCTCGAACCGCGGGCTCAGCTGCGAGCCGCCGACGTAGCCGGTGCTGTGGTCGTAGCGCAATCCGGCGTTGATCGCCAGCCGCGGCGTCGCACTCCACTTGTCCTCGACGTACAAACCGGTCTGCGTTCCGCGCTGCGCCGCGATGTCGGTGAAGTCGGGGGTGCCGGTGATCCGGATCAGCGAGTTGGAGCTGAAGTTCTCCGCCTGCACGTCGGCACCGATCTTCAGGGCGTGCCGGTCGCTGGCGCGGAATGCCGAGACGCGCAACCCGGTGTAGGTCGCCGCGCGGTCCTCGCGCAGGCCGTTCTGCGGCGTCAGCGAGCCGTCCGGGTTGACGACGTTCGCCAGCACGTCGTTGGCGAGATCGCCCGCGTAGACGACGCGGTTGTAGCGCGCCCACGGCACGACGCGCACGTAGCCGTTGCCGTCCTTCGAGGTGTGCGTGTACGAGAGGCTGGCGAAGCGGTCGTACTCGCGCTGCACGTCGTCGGTCCCCGGAACCGAGACGAGCGGCGACTGGAACGAGCCCACGGTGTTGATCGGAATCTGAAACGAGGAGTACTGGTTGGACAGATCGGCGGCGAGCAGATCGCGCTCGCCCATCGGCAGCGCGATGCGCAGAAACTGGTCCGCGCTCGAGGCGTCATCGTGCTGCGCGTTCTGCGAGGGCGCGTCGAGGCCGCGGCCGGTGCGCGAGCCGTTGAGCGCGAGCGAGAACGACGCGCGGCCGGCGGTGAAGTGCTCCGCCAAGCGCGCGTCGGAGGTGCCGAGCTCGCCCGCGCCGAGCGTCAGCGCGCCGCCCGAGCCCGCTTCCGTTCCGCCGCTGAGCACGTTCACGACCGCGCCCTGGCGCGAGCCGCCGAACTCGGCCGGAAACGCGCCGGTGAAGACTTCGACCGCCTGCGCGTTGCGCGGGTCGATGAGCTGCGCGAAGTTCGAGCTGGTCGACTGCGGCAGCGGCGCCCCGTCGAGCTCGTAGCTCAAACCGTGGAAACCGTGCGCGACGGGCTCGTTGTACGAGAACCGCACCACGCCGGGGACTTGCTCGACGATCGCGTCGAGCCGGTCGTTGCGCGGCAGCGCCGCCAGCCGGCGCGCGCCGTACGCGTTCTCCGAGACGGGCGTGCCGCGCACGCTGGTCGTCGTCGCGCCGGTGCGGCCGATCACGGGCGTCGGAACGAGCGCGACGTCGACGATCGCGTCGCTCGCGACGTCGATGCTCGCGAGCGCCGGACCCTCGGCGGTCGCCGCGCTCAGGTTGTAGTGTCCGAACGGCACGCGCGGGAACGCGAAGCGGCCGTCGGAGCCGGTCGTTGCGGTCAGGCTGGTGCGGTCGCCGGCCAGCGTCACGATCACGCCGGCGAGCGGGCGGTGGTCGGCGCGCGTCAGCGTGCCGCGCACGACGCCGACGACGTCGGCGCGCGCCGGCGCCGCCGAGACGACGGCGATCGAAGCGCAGGTGAGCGCGGCGAGCGCCGCGCGGATGGGATTCATAGACATGCTCCGGTTCAGTGGCGAAAGGCGAACCGCCGTGGACTTGCCGCCACGGCGTCTAGCTTGCGTGGAGCCCGTGAAAACCGCGTGAAACGCGGCCCAGAACGGGCGGCTAGCGCCGGACCGGAGGTGCGCGCGAAGGCCGGCGGCGCGCGAGCCGGACGCCGGCCGGAACGAAGAGCGGGTCGGGGACGAGCTTCCACGGCGCTTCGCCGCCGCGGGCGAAGAGCCGCAGGGCCGCAAACACGGCGATCACCAGGCGCTCGGCGAGCGCGAGCACGAGCCGCGCCGCTGCGGCGAGCCCGAGCGCGCTCAGCAGCGCTCCGCCGGTTAGGGCGGCCAGCGCGGCGAGGGCCGGAATCCCGGCCAGCCCGCCGTCCAGCGACAGGATCGCGAGCAGCGGCAGCGCGCCGGCGAGCCCGACGCACGCGGTGAGCGGGGCAAGCCGCTGTCCGGCGACCAGCCGGGCGACGGCGGTCAGCACCGCGGGCTCCTGCGCGCGCAGCCGCACGAACGCCAGCAGCGAGAGCAGGGCCAGCCCCGCGGCGAGCGCCGCGGCGAAGATCAGGACCGGGCAGAGTCCCTCGCCCGCCTGGCCGGCTTGCGGCAGGCCCATTCCGGTCATCCGGCCGGCGATCATCGCCGGCCCGGAGGACACGGCGTGATGGCAGACGTGCGCACCGGTCGCCGCCAGCACGGCGATCGCCAGCGCCGCCGATCCGGCGAGTGCGGCGAAGAGCGCGGGCGCTGCGCGCCGCGCTCGGTCCTGCTTACGCATTCCTACGGTGATAACGTGCGGCACGGGCCTGTGGTTCGCCTGGCAATCCCGCCGGCCACCCGGCGGGTGCGGGGCGGCCGGAGGTCGTAGACGGGGCGCTCGTGATCGATGCAGTGATAACCGCGATGCTCCGCGAGACGATGCCGGACGCGCACGTCAAGGTCTACGACATGACCGGCACCATGGACCACCTGGAAGTGTTGGTGACTTCGAAAGCGTTCGCGGGCGTCTCGCCGCTCGACCGCCACCGGATGGTCGAGAAGGCGCTCGCTCCCGCCCGCGCCGACGGCCGCATCCACGCCCTCCAAATTCGCACCGCCACCCCCGAGGACTCACATGGCTGACCTGCACGACGAGATCAAGCGCGAGATCGCCGACAACACGATTCTCGTCTACGGCAAAGGAACCAAAGACGCGCCGCGCTGCGGCTTCACGCTCGAGACGATTCAATTCTTCAGCGCGTTCGGCTACCCGTTCGAGGTGATCGACGTGCTCGAGGACATGCCCAAGCGCGAAGCGCTCTCGCAGATGACCGACTGGAACACGCTGCCGAAAGTCTTCATCGACGGCCAGTTCTACGGCGACACCGACATCCTGGGACCGATGGCGCAGAGCGGCGAGCTGACGAAGGTGTTGGAGAAGGCGTTCGAAGGCAAGGGCGTCACGCCGACGATCCAGCTCCGCTAGCGCCGAGCTCCGGCCGGTAAACGAAGAGGGCCGTGTCGCGAGACGCGGCCCTCTTCATTTATAACCTCCCCGGCTTAGCGCCCGAAGCTATGCGAGATCTGGAACTTGAACTGACGCGGTCCGTAGTTCTTGAGGGTGGTCGCATAGTATTGACCGCCCTGGAACGGAATTTGGATCCCCGCGAAGTTCGTCGGGAACAGGTCGGAGTCCCGATTGAACAGGTTGTCGACCGACATTTGGAACGTCGTGTACTTGTCGTGGATCGGAAAGCGGAGCGACCCGCTGAAGAACCACACCGCCGGCAAGTCCCAGTCGTTGTTCGGTCCGTAGTACGTAGCTCCGAACAGGACGAGCGCGTTGCTCGCGGTGCGATAGCTGATCTCACCGTAGCCCTGCGCGTATGGAATCGCCTGGTTCGAGACCGACTGGTCGGTGAAGTTGACGTCGTTCACGATCCCTGGTTTGCCGGGATATCCGCCGGGTGGAACGCCGAGCGCATAACCACGGAGAACAGCGCCTTGCGCAACATACCCGAAGCCTACCGGCGGCGCGCGATTGATTCCTAACTCGATCCCTTCGTAACGCGCGCGGGAGAGGTTTCCGAACTGGTTGACGTACAGCGGATACGTGCCCGCTGGGGCCGATCCCAAGGCGGGGACGGCAATCGTTCCGTTCGCGAACGTCGTCTTCACGAACTGGTTGAAGAGATTCTCGCGGTAGAGGTCTAGCGTCAGCACGGTTGAGGGATCGTTCCGCAACCGCATGTCGCCCCCGACGTCGAAGCCGAAGGAAACCTCAGGGAGCACGTTTGCGCCGGTGGTCGAGGCCACGGCCGCCGTTCCCGGACCTACCCCGGACGGGCACGTCGGCGAAATAGCCTGCCCCGGCACGCCGCAGATCAACGCCGGCTTGTTCGGCGTGGAGAGGACTGCCAAATACGGTGGGGCAACGGCCGAGCCGATCGCGAACCGCAAGCTCAGGTCGCGCGAAGCCCGATAGGCCAGGCCGATTCGCGCATCGCTGTGGTAGAAGTTCTGATCGCCGAACGCAAGCGTCGGCGTCGGACTCGGGGTCTTCGCGGTGGCGATCGGGAAGTTGCCAAATCCGAAATGCGCGCGGAAGTCGGTCAGATAATACGCGAGCGTCGCGTTGAGGCGCTCGCCGAACCCGACCTGACCGCGCAGCAGATACGTGGTAACGTCCTGCGTCGAGCCTTTCGGCACGGTCGCCGTCGCCTCGCTGCCGAACGGGTTGTAAGAATGCCCGTCGGTGTGGTTCGTGTCGGCTGCGAACGTGATGAGGTCGCCCTTTGGTCCGACCGGGTGGTCGTACTCGAACGAGTAGCCGTAAATCTTGTCCTCCTCGTTCGACTGAAACGCCCAGCCCGACGTCTCTTGCGCGCGGTACGGCTGTCCGAACGGGTCGAGCCCGTTCAGCGGCGCGCCGTTGGTCTGGGTCCCGTACAGCTTCACGTTCCACACCGGGCTCATCTGGGTGGCGAAGCGGCCACCGTTGTTTTGGTCGCGCACGATCCCCGCATGATAGTAGCGCGCCAGGATGCTGTCGTTGTGAAACGACGTGCGGAACTCGCCTTGGAAGATCGGTTCGTTGTCGAGCTCCCATTCGTCGCCGTAGCCGAAGGGATTCTTGTAGACCACCGTCGGGCCGGTCGGATACGATCCGGAGTACGCGGCGCCGGGGGAGAAGTTCGTCGGTACGTAGTCGCCATTGTTGCCGTTCTGATCGGACCAGCCTTGCTCGCCGAGGTACGAGGCCGTGATCGAGGTCGCCGACGAGAGGTTGTACCGCAGCTTCACGAGCTCGTTATGCGTGGTGAACGTATCGGGTGCGAGCGCCCCGAACGCCAGCACGGGAACAACCGCGTTGTTGTTCTTGTTGTTCTGGGTCGGCGGGTTCGGTTGCTGCGATGGCGGCGGCGGCTTGGCCGGCGTCACCAAGTTGCCGTGTGAATCGTGGTAGACCGAGAACGCGTCCGGCAGCGAGAACACCTGATAGCTCGTCGTTCCCGGCGGTCCGGGTGTTCCGTCGACCGCGTAAACCAGCGCGATCCCGAGCTTGCCGTTGAGCAGCGTGTTGGTGTAGCGCAGCGTCGAGTACGACCCGCCGAAGCTGTCGACGCCGAAGGTGATGTCGCCGGCCGGTCGGGCGGTGGGGCTCAGCGTGCGGAAGTTGACCGTCCCGCCGATCGCGCGCTGAATCTCCGGCGCGGCGGCGCCGGGTCCCTTGATCACTTCGACGCCGCTGAAGACGGCCGGATTCAGGAAGGTCGTCACGAAGTCGCCGAAGTCGGAGACGGCCAGGGGGTGACCGTCGATCAGCGCGGCGGTCTCGAAGGACAGCGCGCCGCGAATGTTCGGAAACGTGATGGCGCCGGGCGAGGCGGGATTGACCGCCGGAGGCAGCGCACTGATGATTCCCGGCGTCTGGTTCAGCTCGTCCCGCAGCTGTGTCGACGCGTTGTCCTGAAACACTTGCGCAGTGATCACGTCCTGCGAAGCGGGCGTGACGTTGAACGACGTGCGCGCCGCCGTCGATGCTCGCGACGAGACCCGGCCGATTTGTTGCAGCGACTCGAAGGACGAGGGCTGCAGGCGGATCGTGACGTTCAACGGGGTTCCGGCCGTGACGGCGATTTCGTCGGTCGTTCCTGTCTGGTAGCCGCCCTTCGTCGCGACGGCGGAATAGACGCCGGTGGCCAAATTTACGCTGAAGCGGCCGTTGCCGTCCGTGGTCGCGGTCGCGTTCTGCGGCCCGTTGAAGGTGATGGTCACGCCGCTCAACGGCGTGCCGGAGGTGCTGGTCACGACGCCGCTGACCAGTGCGAAAGCGGCGGGCGCCGCCTGGGCGACCGGCCCGCTCTGCGCGAGCGCCGGCGCCACGCACATGGGCCCGCCGAGCACCGCAAAAAGACCGAAAGCCGTCATGGTGGGTGACAACTTGAACACGTATGCTCCTCGATGAAGCGTAAGCGTGCCGCCGCGTCTGAAGGGACGCAGCGCGCCGAATGCCGGCCGCGGAAGATTCCGGGGCCGTCGCAGTCTAGCACGGGACAGATTAACCATACCTTATGCGGTTTCCCCGCTCGCGCGCCCGGCGAGAGGACAGACCAGCGTCAAGATTTGTTGTCACGGCGGCGCTGGGTGAGCTCGGGCCGGGCGCACCGGCGCACGCCCGGAAAAGCGCCGCACGCGACGAAGCCGGCCGTGTGCCGAGGTACTGGCTGTTCAAGTCCGAGCCGGAGGCGTTCTCGATCGACGACCTCGAGCGCGACGGGACGACCGAATGGTCCGGCGTGCGCAGCCCGCAGGCGCGCAACCTCATGCGCGAGATGAAAGCCGGCGATCTCGGCTTCTTCTACCACTCCAGCGTGCAGCCGCCGGGGATCGTCGGCATTTGCGAGGTCGTCGCCGAGGCGCATCCCGACTCGACGCAGTGGAACAAGAAAAGCGAGTACTACGACGGCAGCTCGAAACGCGACGATCCGAAGTGGTGGTGCGTCGACGTGCGCTTCGTGCGCAAGCTGCCGCGGATGATTCCGATCGACGAACTGCGCGCGATTCCCGCACTCGCCTTCATGCCGCTGCTGCGCCGCGGGCAGCGCCTCTCGGTGCAGCCCGTCTCACCGCAAGAGTGGGAGCGGATCCTAGATCTGGTCGACCTCTAGGAGCCTGGGAAAAGACTACCCGGCCCGCTCGCGGAACCGCTCGAGTATGGCCTCGGCCGTACCGACGAACTCGGCAGTCGGCGGAATAGAGCGGCCGGTCACGACATCCTCAGCGGGATTCGTCGGGATACGCTGTACGACCGCGCTGCCGCCGGACGGGAAACGCCCGGCATCCTGTCCGTTCAGTCGTTTCGGCGCCTTTCGGCCGAATAATGGGAAGCCCATGGTCCTCAATACCCTCCTGTCTCCGGCAGGGTTGCCGGAATTTTCCAGAGGAGCGCGTAGCGATCCTCGAACCCTAAAGCAGGTCGCTCGATCGGTACGACGATCCCTTTGATTGCCTCCGGGCTGAGACCTGAATGCGCTTTCACAACAAGCCGGTCTGCGTCCCGTACAAATACGACCATTTTGTTCGCATCGCTTGTTCCGTACGTGATCCCTTTGGGAATCCATTCGCACAAGTATCGTAGCGCGTCGTCTTTGGAAATCTCGCTCGTACCGGCGCGAAATGCATCTAGCCTGCGAAGAGTCGCCTCGATAGACTTGAACATGATCCCATGACCACGCAGCAGCAAGCCTAAATCGCCGATCGCCCGCCGTGCCTCCTTCATCCGGTTCGACGCCTTGAACAATCCTAGGAACTCCACTTCGTCACCGCTGATCAACTTCAGGAGGATGATGATTAGGTATACGACGACGAAAAGAGAAACGATCAACCCTAGTGGGCCGCCCGGGTAGTGCTGAAAGGTCTCCACGATCCCCGCGATGCCCCAGTCCGGTACCGGTGAGCCGGCGGAATGTGGCGACGGGCTAGGAGATGGGACGGGAATCATCGCGGGAATCCATATGGTCTTAGCCGTTATGGTGCGCAGGTCGGCCCCGAATTATGACTCTGGCAGCCGGTGTAAGCGACGAGTGGCGGCTTACACCGCCTGGTAGCGTTTGAGCAGAATCTGCTGCGCGTCGACCGGGAGCTCGCCTGGGAGCACCGTGCGGCGCTCGTACGTGCCGTCGGAGCGCAGCACGCGCGCTTTGACGTTGTCGGCCAAGTAGACGTCGAGGATCTCGTTGCAGATCAGGTCGCGCAACAACGGGTCGAGCACCGGGACGACGCTTTCGACGCGGCGGTCGAGGTTGCGGCCCATCCAGTCGGCGCTTCCGATGTAGACCTCGCGCTCGCCGCCGTTGGTGAACACGAACGTGCGCGAGTGCTCCAGGAAGCGCCCGACGATGCTGCGCACGCGGATCGTCTCGCTCACGCCGGGGACGCCCGGGCGCAGCACGCACATGCCGCGCACGATCAAGTCGACCGGGACGCCGGCGCGCGAGGCGCGGTAGAGCCGCTGCACGACCCCCGCGTCGCTGATCGCGTTGAGCTTCGCGACGATCCCGCACGGCCGGCCCGCTTCCGCGTGCGCGGTCTCGCGGTCGATCAGCTCTTCGAACCCCGGGCGCAAGCCCACCGGGGCGACCATCAGCTGCTCGTAGTGGTCGGCCTTCGAGAAGCCGGTCAGCGCGTTGAAGAGCTGCGAGGCGTCCGCGCCGAGGTCGGCGCGGCACGTGAACAGGGAAAGATCGGTGTACGTGCGCGCCGTCCGGTCGTTGTAGTTGCCGGTCCCGAAGTGCATGTAGCGCCGGATCCCGTCCGGCTCGTTGCGCACGACGAGCGTCACCTTCGCGTGCGTCTTCAACCCGGCGACACCGTAGATCACGTGCACGCCGACGCGCTCCAGCGTGCGCGCCCAGTGGATGTTGTTCTCTTCGTCGAAGCGCGCCTTGAGCTCGATGAGCGCGGCGACCTGCTTGCCGTCCTCCGCCGCGTCCGCCAGCGCCGCGACGACCGGCGAGTTTCCGGAGGTGCGGTACAGCGTCTGCTTGATCGCGAGCACGTCCGGATCGTTCGCGGCCTGCTTGACGAACTGCACGACCGGGTCGAACGACTCGAACGGATGGTGCAGGAGCAGATCGCCCTCGCGAATCGCCGCGAAGATGTCGGTCTGCCCGATCAGCCGCTTCGGGATCGCGGGCGTGAACGGCGGATCGTGCAGCTCGGGATAGTCCAGGTTCACCAGCGCCCACAGATCGGCAGTGCCCATCATCCCGTCGACTTCGTAGCAGTCGGTGCGGTCGAGCTCGAGCGCCTTGAGCACCTGCTCGCGCAGCGGCTCCGGCATCGCCGGCTCGACCTCGAGCCGCACCGGCTCGCCGAAGCGGCGCCGGCGCAATTCCGACTCGATCGCGCGCAGCAGATCGTCGGCTTCGTCTTCCTGCAAGTCGAGGTCCGCGTCGCGGGTGACCCGGAACAGGTACGAGTCCTTCACCCGCAGCCCCGGGAAGAGCGACTCCAGGTTGTGCGCGATGATGTCCTCGAGCATCACGAACCAGCGCTGGCCCTTGGGCGCAGAGTCGATCGGGACGAAGCGCGGAAGCTTGCCCGGCACCTTCACCCGCGCGAAGTAGCTGATCGGGCCGTCCGGCGTAGTCTCCTCCAGCTCGACGGCGAGCGAGATCGAGAGGTTCGAGATGTACGGGAACGGATGCGCCTTGTCGATCGCCAGCGGCGTGAGCACCGGGAAGACGCGCTCCTCGAAGTAGCGGCGCGTCGCGCGCGTCGTCTCGACGTCGAGCTGATCGACGGCGAGGATGCGGATGCCGTGCCGCTCCAGGGCCGGAAAGAGCTGGTTCTGCAGGCAGTCCGCCATGGTCGCGAGCGAACGGCGCAGCCGCGCGCTTACCATGTCAAGTTGCTCTTCCGGGGTGTGGCCGTCGTCGGAGCGCTTGTGGACCTCGGCCGCCAGCTGCTGCATGAGTCCGGCGATGCGGATCATGAAGAACTCGTCGAGGTTGGTCCCGTAGATCGCGATGAACTTGAGCCGCTCGAGCAGCGGGTTGCGCTCGTCGAGCGCCTCTTCGAGGACCCGGTCGTTGAACTCGAGCCACGACGTCTCGCGGTTGATGTAGAGCGAGGGGTCGTCGAGGGCGGTCGGCACGGCGAGAGACGGTGGGCGGAGCTGGGCGCCGACCTGCGAACCGGAGAGCATGGCTTCGGACGGGTTCGGCGCGTGAGCGCGGACTTCATCGCCCACCTCGGCACACACGTGGCGCTGGCAGGTTCGGCGCTCGTCCTGGCAGCCGCGATCGGCATCCCGCTCGCCGGGCTCGCGGCCGACCGCGCGCTTCCGCGCGGCGTGCTGCTCGCGCTGGCGGGCGGCTTCCGGGTCGTCCCCTCGCTCGCGATCCTGACCTTGGCGCTCCCGCTGCTCGGGCTGGGATTCCGGCCCGCGCTCCTCGCGCTGGTCGTGCTGGCCCTGCCGCCGATCCTCGTCAACACCGACGTCGGCCTGCGCGCGGTCCCGCGCGCGACGCTCGAGGCGGCGCGCGGCACCGGGATGACCGAACGGCAGGTCGGGCTGCGCGTGCGCTGGCCGCTCGCGCTCCCGGTCGTCGCGGTCGGCGTGCGCACCGCGACGGTCGAAGTGATCGCCTCGGCGACGCTCGCGGCGTTCATCGGCGGCGGCGGGCTGGGCGACTACATCGTCGGCGGCTTGCAGACCGCCAACCCCTCCGAGCTGTTCCTGGGCGCCGTCTCGGTCGCCGTGCTCGCACTCCTCGCCGACGCCGCGCTCGGGTACGCGCAGCGCAGGCTCGCCGTCTGAAACGTACGAGGCCGATGCAACCCATGCTCTCGCGCGCCCGCGCGCTCACGCTGCTCGCCGCCGCGCCGCTCGTCGCTTCTTGCGGCAGCGGAAACGCCGCCGTCAAGGTGGGGTCGAAGAACTTCACCGAGGAGCTGATCCTCGGCGAGATCTACGCGCAGCGTCTCGAGCAGACCGGACAGCAGGTGACGCGCAAGCTCAACCTCGGCACGACCGACATCGCGATGGCGGCGCTGAAGCGCGGCGAGATCGACCTGTATCCGGAGTACACCGGCACCGCGCTGCTGAACGTGCTGCACTTGCCGCCGACCGGTGACCCGCAGCGCGCGTTCGACACCGTGAAGAGCGCGTACGCGAAGCAGTTCGGGCTGGTGTGGCTCGACCGCTCGCCCTTCAACGACACGCAGGCGATGGCGACGACGCAGAAAGTCGCCGGCTACTACGCGCTCGGCCGGCTCAGCGATCTGGCGGCGAAGGCGAACGAGCTCCGGCTCGGCGCGGTGCCGGAGTTCCTCACCCGCGCCGACGGGCTCCCCGGCCTGCAGAAAAAATATGGCGGTTTCAAGTTCAAGCAGACGAAGATCGTCGACAACGGCTTGAAGTACGAGGCGCTCGAGCGCGGCGACGTCGACGTGATCATCGCCTTCTCCACCGAAGGCCGGCTCAAGGCCGACAGCTTGGTGGTGCTCGAGGACGACAAGCACGTTTTCCCGGTCTACAACGCGGCGCCGGTCGTGCGCAAAGCGGTGCTCGACGCGAACTCCGCGATCGCGGGCCCGCTGAACAAGCTCGCGCCGCTGCTGACGAACGACGTGATGCAGAATCTGAACCTGCAGGTCGACGGCCCGCAGAAGCGCGAGCCGGCCGACGTGGCGCGTGACTTCCTCAAGTCGAACGGGCTCGCCTGACGACGCCGGCGGCGCGCGCGTCGAGCTGCGCACGCTCGCCGTCCGCTATCCGAACGCGCGCGTTCCCGCCGTCCACGACGTCGACCTGACGATCGAAGCCGGCGAGTTCACCGTGCTCCTCGGCCCCTCCGGCTGCGGCAAGAGCACCCTGCTGCGCACGATCAACCGGCTCGTCGAGCCGACGGCCGGAACGGTGCTGATCGACGGCGTCGACGCGCGCGCGCGCGATCCCGTGGAGCTGCGGCGCGGAATCGGTTACGTGATCCAAGCCGTCGGTCTGTTTCCGCACTACACCGTCGCCGAGAACGTCGGCGTGGTGCCGCGGCTGCTCGGCTGGCCGAAGCCGCAGATCGGCGCGCGCGTCGACGAGCTGCTGCGGCTGATCCGGCTCGAGCCCGCGACCTACCGGAACCGTAAGCCGCGCGAGCTCTCCGGCGGCGAGGCGCAGCGTGTCGGCGTCGCGCGTGCGCTCGCGGCACGCCCGCGCGTGCTGCTGATGGACGAGCCGTTCGCCGCGGTCGACGCGATCGTACGCGCTTCACTGCAGGACGAGATCGCGCGCGTTCACCGCGAGCTGCGCACGACGGTCGTGTTCGTCACCCACGACGTCGACGAGGCGCTGCGCCTGGCCGACCGCATCGTGGTGATGAACGCAGGCCGCGTGGTGCAGACCGGTCCGCCCGACGAGATTCTCGAGCATCCCGCCGACGCGTTCGTGCGCGAGCTGGTCGGCGTCGATCCGCAGACGCGCCGGCTCGTCCTCGAGCGTCCGCTCATCGAGCGGTGATCGCACCGGTGCGCTCATGACGTACCTCGCCTCGCACCCCGCGCGCGTGGGCGCGCTGCTCGGCGAGCACGTGGTGCTGGTCGCCGTCGCGCTCGCGATCGCGCTCGTCATCGCCTTGCCGCTCGGCGTGCTGGCGGCGCGCAATGCGCGCGCGGCCGGCGCGATCCTCGGAGTCGCCGGCGTGCTCTACACGATTCCGAGCCTCGCGCTGCTGGCGATCCTGGTCACCGTGCTGGGGCTCGGCAAGCCGACCGCGATCGTGGCGCTCGTCGTCTACGCGCAGATGATCTTGATTCGCGCCGTCGTCGCGGCGTTGCGGGGCGTCGATCCGGCGCTCGTCGACGCGGCGCGCGGGATCGGCTTCACCGCGCGCCAGACGCTGCTGCGGGTCGAGCTTCCGGCGGGATTGCCGGTGATGCTCGGCGGCGTGCGCGTCGCCGCGGTCTCCCTCGTCGCGCTCGCGACCGTCGCGGCCTGGATCAACGCGGGCGGCCTCGGCGCGCTGCTCTTCGAAGGGATCAGCACGAACAACCCCGCGAAAATCTTCGCCGGCGCGCTCGCCGCGGCGCTCCTCGCGATCGCCGCCGACGTCGCGCTGCGCGGCGCCGAGCGCGCGGTTCGAACCTGATGCGGCGCCGGGAAGACCGCACCGGGACGCGGCTCTTCGGCTACGGCACGTTCCGCCGCACCGCCTGGCGCGACGCGATCCTCGGCGCGGAGTACCCCGCGCAGCCGGCGACGCTGCGCGGCTACCGCCGGATCGCGTGCGCGTCCGGTTACCTCTCGCTGCGGCCGACGCTGTTCGACGTCGGCTTGATCCACGGCGTGCTGATCGAGCTCGACGAAGCCGGCTGGCGCGTCGCCGACGCGTGGGAAGAGGTCCCGAAATACGTCGCCACGCCGGTCACCGTGAACTCGATGAACGGCCCGGTCGACGCGCTGACGTATCTGTGCGCGAACGACGACGGCGCCACGCCGGTCGACGATGATCGCTTCGCGCTGCTCACCGACGCCGAAGTCGAAAACTCGATCGAGTTCTTCGGAAAGCAGATGCGCCACATTCGGCGCAGCTTCGAATCGAGCTAAACGACGGTCAGCAGCGAGAGCGCGTAACGTCCCGCGGCGTCGGTGTACGTCTTCTTCTCTTTGAAGCCGCAGTCGGCGCCGAGCGCGACGATCTCTTCGCGGGTGAACTTGTACGAAGACTCGGTGTGAATCGTCTCGCCGGCGGCGAAGTCGACCGTCAGCTTCGAGGCGGGAACGCGCACGCGCTGCTCGCGCTCGCTCACCAGGAACGACTCCACCGCCCCGCTCTCTTCGTTCCAGCGGGCGCGGAACCGGAACGCGCACAGATCGAAGTCCGCGCCCAGCTCGCGGTTCATTCGCGCGAGCAGGTTCTTGTTGAAGGCGGCCGTGACGCCGGTCGGATCGTCGTACGCGAGCTCCAGGATGGTCGGGTCTTTCTTGAGATCGTAGCCGAGCAGCAGCCCGTCACCGGGATGTCGCGCCGCCGCGAGCAATCGCAGCAGCTCGCGCGCTTCGGCCGGCTCGAAGTTCCCGATGTTCGAGCCGAGGAACAGCGCCAGCACGCGGCCGTGCGTCACCAGCCGCTTCTCACGCAGCGCGGGGAAATAGTCGCTCGCGTACGCGATGATCCGCAGCCGCTCGTACGCGCCCGCAAGTGCAAGCGACGACTCGGTCACCGCTTCGGCCGAGATATCGACGGGATGGTACGTGAGCGCCGGCTGGCGCTCGAGGATCGCGTCGATCAGCAGCCGTGTCTTGACCGCGCTGCCGCTGCCCAGCTCGACGAGCTCGAGCGGGCCGTCGAGCGAGCCGACGATCTCGCGGCCGTAGGTCGCGAGCAGATCGCGCTCAACCCGGGTCAGGTAGTATTCCGGCAGCCGGGTGATCGCCTCGAACAACGCGGAGCCAAGATCGTCGTAGAAATACTTTGCCGACAGGCTGAGCGGCCGCGTCCCCAGCCCGGCGCGGACGTCCTCGGCGAACGAGGCGACGCGGGCCGGATGCGGGTCGCGGTGCAGGACGAAGCGGTCGGAGAATCCCCGTGAGGTCGCCGAAGTCATCGTATCGCGCCTAACCCCAGGTTGCTCGGCCGGTTTGCACGGAGACGCCGGGCAGCCCAAAGCGCGTCGCGGGAGGCGCCCACCCGGGCTCACGGGTTCACGAGGCTCAACGGCCGACGATTCGCGACCAGCGGTCGCGCACGTCGGCGATGTACTCGCGCGTCTCCGGATACGGCGGGACGCCGCGATAGCGCGAGACCGCGCCCGGGCCTGCGTCGTACGCCGAAAGCGCGAGCGCGTACGGATCTTCTTCGCGTCCACGGTATTGCTCGACATACGCCGAGAGCAGCTGCGCGGCGCCGGCGATGGCGGAGTGCGGCTCCCACGGATCGACGCCGTACTCTTCAGCGGTCGGGCCGGTGAACTGCGCGATGCCGACCGCGCCTGCCGAGGAGATCGCGCCGGGATCGAAGGCCGATTCCTGAAGCAGCGTCGCGGCCAGGAACGGTGCGGAGAGCTTGTGCCCGTGCGCTTGCTCGAGGACCTCGGTGGCGAGCGAGAGCGCGTCGGCCGCGCCTATGCGCGGGTTCGCCCGCATCGCCTCGCGCGCGACCTTCACGCTGAGCGGCGCTCTGCGGCCCGCGTCCATCACCAGGCGCAGCCCTCGCATAACGGGGACCGGCGGGGGTATATGCCACGACAGCGCGGCGTCCCGCAACCCGCCGATCCGAACGCCGGTAACGGACAACGTCAAGGCCAAGGCCACGACCACGGTCGGGAGAGGGTTTCCAGGAGTCGGGACCAATCCGCCGTTAGCCCTCTTCACTCACAAGGATCAGCGTGAACACGTTCTTGTCGGGCTCGCCGGTGTTCTCCGCGGCCGTGGCGATGCTCGTCGTCTTGATCGCCGGAGACTTCGCATCGACGTTCTTCTACCACGTGCCGCAGCACGTGTGGGGCAAGCTCCACCTCCGCACGCACCACGACCGTCGAAGGTCGTACTGGGATCATGCGGTGCTCTCGCGCGATCCCGGCGTCCTGCTCGACGGCTTCCTCGGCGCGGTCCCGTACATGATCATCGCGCTGGCCTGCTTCCGGCTCTCGGTCTACGGAGCCCTCGCCGGCTTGGTGCTGGGCCAGCTGCACGTCTGGTGGCGGCACACCACCGAGCTGGGCTGGCGGACCCCCCGCTGGGCGGCACGGGTCGCGCGGGCCCTGCAGATCGTCCTCCCCGAGGACCATGACGGCCATCACCGGAATCCGGAGATCGAGTTCGGCGACATCTTCCGCTTCTACGACGCTCCGGCGCGCGCGACGATCGCGTTCTGCCGGAACCTCGATCCGAAGCGCAGAGCCGCCGCCCTTCGGCGCGCGGCGATCGCGCGCCGGCGCGAGACCGCAGCCGCGCTGAAGCGGCGGAAGATGGTCAAGCAGACCGGCTGAGGTGGGATGACAAAACGCGTCCTCTTTTTGATCTCCGACACCGGCGGCGGGCACCGCGCCGGGGCGCAAGCCGTCGGCGCGGCGCTCGACGAGATCGAGGGAGCGACGCGCTTCGAGTGGCGCATCGACGACATCGCGACCCATTGCACGTTTCCGCTCTCCAAGCTGGGGCCGGCGTACAGCGCGGCCCTTCGCTATGCCCCGCCGATCTACGGCGCGCTCTACCACGCGACGAACGGCCGGCGGCGCTACAAGACGATCGTGCGCTTCTGCGAGCCGCTCTACCGCGAGCGCTTGCGCGAGGTCTTCCAGCAGTACCAGCCCGACGTGATCGTGTCGGTGCACCCGCTGCTCAACCACGCCGCGCTGCGCGCGCGCGCCGACGCCGGGATGCAGCACGTCCCGATCGTCACGGTCATCACCGACCTCGGGCGCGTTCACGAAGGCTGGCTGCTGCCGGAAGCGGATCTCACCGTCGTTCCGGCGCGTGAAGTCTACCAGCGCGCGATCGACCGCGGCGTCCCGCCGGAGCGGCTGCGGCTGCTCGGGCACCCGATCCACCCGCGCTTCGAAGACGTCTCCGGCACCAAGGCGGAGATTCGCAAGAAGCTCGGCCTCCCCGAGCGCGCGACGATCGCGCTGCTGATGGCTGGTGGCGAAGGCGGCGGAAAGCTCTTGCCGACCACGCTAGCGCTCGCGAAAGCCGGATTGGACTATCATCTCGTCGTCGTGACGGGCCGCAACGCGGCGCTGCGCACGAAGCTCGAGGAGCTCGCACCCGCGTTGCCGACGCCGATGACGGTGCTCGGCTTCCGCAACGACGTCCCCGAACTGATGCGCGCCGCCGATTTGCTCGTCACCAAGGCGGGTCCCGGAACGATCGCGGAGGCGTCGGTCGCCGAAGTTCCGGTCGTGGTCTACGACTACGTCCCGGGCCAGGAGCGCGGCAACCTCGACTACGTGCGCACCAACGGAATCGGCGTCGTCGCGCTGACGACAGCCGAGGTCGTGCAGTCCGTCGCGCGGATCGTGCACAATCAGGAGCGCTTGGCGAAGATGCGCTTGCAGCAAACCGCGATCGCGCCGCGCGGCAGTTCGCGCCGCATCGCCGAGCTGATCGCGCAGATCGCCGTCAGCGGCCGCCGCCCCACGATTCCCGCCGCCGGATAGCGCGTGCCCGCGACGCTGACGATCGACGTTCCCGCCGACGTCGCGGCCGAGGTCGTCGCGACTCGGCGCGACTTGCACGAGCATCCCGAGCTCGGCTTCGAAGAGGTTCGCACCAGCGGGATCGTCGCGCAGCGCTTGCGTGCGCTCGGTTTCGAGGTGCACACCGGGATCGGGCAGACGGGCGTCGTCGGTGTCGTGCACGGCGCGCGGCCCGGCAAGACGATCATGCTGCGCGCCGACATGGACGCGCTCCCGATCGACGAGGAGAACGACGTTCCGTACCGCTCGCAGACGGCGGTGCACATGCACGCGTGCGGCCATGACGGCCACGTCGCGATGCTGCTCGGCGCGGCGCGGATCGTGATGTCGCGCCGCGACGAGCTCGCCGGCACGGTGTGCTTTTTGTTCCAGCCCGCCGAGGAAGGAAAAGGCGGCGCGAAGGCGATGGTCGAGGACGGCGTCCTCGAGCGCTTCGGCGTCGAGCGCGCGTACGGCTTGCACCTTGCGTCGGCGCATCCGGCCGGCCACGTCGGTTTCCACGAAGGCGCGTTCTACGCCTCGAGCGACTCGATCGAGATCACGGTCGAAGGAAAAGGCGGCCACGGCGCCGCGCCGCACCTCTCGATCGATCCGGTCTACGTCGCGGCGCAGTTCGTGGTCGCGGTGCAGCAGGTGGTTTCGCGCCAGATCGATCCGATCGAGCCGGCGGTGGTGACGATCGGCGCGATCAGCGGCGGAACGACGCACAACGTGATCCCGAGCCGGGTGAAGCTGCTCGGCACGGTGCGCGCGTTCGACGCCGGCGTGCGGGCGAAGATGGCGGAGCGGATCGAGCGCGTGCTGCGCGGCGTCTGCGAAAGCTCCGGCGCGACGTACGAGTTCACGTACCTCTGGCGCTATCCGGTCACCTCGAACGACGTGGAGCAGACGCGCTACGTGCGCGCGCTCGCGCAGCAGGTCGCCGGCGACGAACGCGTCGACGACGTGCCGCGCTTGATGGGCGCCGAGGACTTCTCGTTCTTCGCCGAGCGCGTCCCGGCGTGTTTCTTCACCATCGGCAGCCACGGCGGCGAGAACAGCGCGTTCCCGCACCACCACGCCCGCTTCGACATCGACGAGTCCGCCCTCGAAACCGGCGTCCGCATGATGACCGCCCTCGCCCTCGACGCGCCGGACCACGCCCCGTAGCGCGCTACTCCCGCACGACCGCGTTGCGGTCTTTGATGATCGGCTTGCCGCTGAAGTGGCTGACCACGTAGAAGTTTGGAGGCCGCCGCTCTCCCGGCTGGAGCGGACGAATTCCCAGCTCACGCGCAAGTTCGCGCGCCGCAGCTCGAAGCTCCGGCGACACTTTTCCGATTCGGCCGACCCGACGTACTTGCTTCATTACATGCATCGTATCACCCCAGGCGCCGATCGCGCTACTGCCGTCACCAATGTACCGAGGATGAGCGACGTCAGCGCCACTGCGACGGCGATCCGTTTGATCTTCCGGTCCGTCGCATTGGGATAGTACGCCGCGACTGTTCCCAAAATCGCGTTCGTGGTTGTTGCAGCCGGCCGCTCCGCAAAGTCAATCACAAATGTGTGCGGGTCGATCGGCTCGCGAGCTTTAAGGAGTCGTATCCCGTAGCCGATTGTGCACGCGAGCGCACTGCAGGCGAGCAGGCTGCATGCGATCCATTGCCAGGGTGGTGCGAGCTCGCTGAACTTGTCGATTCCGAAGACCACAACGGCAGCGACGGCAGCCAAGACGGCGAGGAGTGCAAGGTCGGCTGTATCGACATTGCTGACGACGCCTTCGTTCGTCCGCGCGACTACGTCGTAGACGAAGTCGTCGCCCGGATACTCCTCTTCATCCGGCCGCAAGGGTGCAACCGGTCCACGCTCGCGACGAACATCGCACCTCGGCGCTGTAACGACGGTTAGCACATCTAGGAGAAACGGAAGCCAGCCTCCCACACTGCCGACTCTTCGCCCGGCACATCCGGGGGCCTGAGGTCAGGCCGTAGCATTCTACGAACCTGGCCGGAAGGTACCAATAGAAAAAGCACCCGGCCGGTTTGGGGAGACCGGCCGGGCTCACACCCGGCACACCCGGTAGAGGACGGCTAGTTCAGCGAGGCTTGGGCGCGGCGTTCGAGGAGCTCTGCGGGAGGGCGGGGGTACCGCGCGCCGAGGATCTCGCGCAGCGTCGTCGTGCACCCGCAGGTGCGCGACGGGGAGCCGCGGCCGAGCAGCAGGGCCCGGCAGCCGTCCAGATGATGCAATGAGGCCCGGTGGCCACAGTCGTCGCAAATCGGTGGCAGCACCGGGAATTCGCGCTCTTTCACACGACCAGTCTCGCAGCGTCCCATGTCGGGCCGCTTACGGACGCTTACGAAGCGCTTACGCGATCGTCCCGAAGCGTGCAGTTCAGGCGACGACGTGCGCGGTTGCGTTCAGCGCCGGGGCGGGCAGCTGCGCGATCAGCCCGCCGCGCAGCGCGGCGGTGGCGGCGCCGACCGCGCCGGCGTCGTTCCCGAGCGTCGCCCGCACGATCCGGGTCGTTCCGCGCGGGACCATCGTCGTGCGCAGCTCGACCGCCGGCCGGACCCGCTCCAGCATGAACTCGCCGGCGCTCGAGACGCCCCCGCCGAGCGCGATCACCTCGGGGTTCACGAACGCGATGATGTTCGAGAGGCCCAGCGCCAGGTCGTCGCAGTAGGCACTCCAGGCCGCCAGCGCGTGAGCATCGCCGGCCTGCGCGGCCTTGCGGATCGCCTTCGAGCCGAGCTTCTCCCGCGGGACGTCGAGCAGGGCCGAGCGCGGAAACGAGGGCGCCAGCCGGAAGGCGTGGCGGATCAGGGCCGTCCCCGACGCCTGCGCCTCGAAGCAGCCGATCTTCCCGCAGCCGCAGATGAAGCCGCCGTCGGGCCGAATTTGGTGATGGCCGATCTCGCCGGCGCCCATCTGGTAGCCGAGCGAGAGGGCGCCGCCCGAGACGATCCCGCCGCCGATCCCGGTGCCGAGCGTGAGCAGGACGAAGTCGCGCGTCCCCTGCCCGATGCCGTGCACGTACTCCCCCAGCGTCGCGCAGCGCGCGTCGTTTGCGACGAAGACCGGGTACTTCGGAAACTCGTCGCGGACGCGCTGGCCCAGCGGGACGTTCTCCCAGCCGAGGTTGGGCGAGTAGCGGATCGTCCCGGTCGCCGGGTCGATATTGCCGGGCGAGCCGATTCCGATCCCGGCGATCTCGTCCTTCGTCGCGCCGATCGCGTCCTTCACCACCTCGGCGAGCGCGCCGACGACGGCGCTCGGCGCGTGGTCGTCGATGTCGTGCTCGAACTTGGCCTGAAACTCGCCGGCCTCGTCGACGACGCCCGCCATCACGTGCGAGCCGCCGAGATCGACGCCGATCGCGACCCGTGCCATCAGCGGGGCGCGGGGCTGGCGACGGTCGGGATCGTCACCACGTTGGCCGGGTCGTCGTAGCGCGAGAACACCAAGCTGAATCCTTCGTTGACGCAGTCGTTGAGGCGGTACGTCTTCTTGTCGTAGGTGCAGGTCAGGTGCTGGTCCTTCTCCGGGCCGGCCGCGGTCGTCGCGAACTGCCCCCAGCTCTTGCCCGCGAGGACCTTGTCGGGGAGAAGCTGGTCGACCGGGACGTTGCGGAGTTGCGACTGCGCCTCCAGGACGGCGGGCGGCGTGTCGGTCTTGCGGTAGCTCTGGCCGCCGTCGGCGCTCACGTACGCCACGGGCCCGATCAAGACGATGTCGCGCGTCCCGCCGCCGTAGGCGAGCGAGCTGTGGTAGCGGTCGGGCGCGACGAACGTCAGCGTGACGGTGAATCCCGTCGACGCCGTGGTCGTGACGACGAACGACTTCGCGCCCTGCATCGCGCCGGCGACCTTGGCGCGCACGGTGGCGAGGTCGTCGGCGCGGGCCGGGGCCGAGGGGACCGCCAGGAAGGCAGCCAGAGCGAGCGGGACGAGACGGCGGAGCATGGCCCGACGACGTTCTCCGAATCGCCGGGTTCGCCCGCCGCGGGCCCCGAAGAACCCGGGCCATGCAAGAAACGATCGATCTCATCGCGCACCGCGAGCTGCGCAACCTCCAACGCTTCTCGCGCGAGACCGGTCAGCCGACGAAGCTCGCCAGCCTCGACGTCGACCCGATGACGAACGTGCAGTCGATCGAGATCGACGAAGAGCACATCACCGTCGAGTACAACACCAAGACGACGAAGTACTACAACGCGAGCGAGATCACCAAGAAGGAGTGGGTCTACAAGTACAACGACGACGCCGAGTTCGTCGCCGCGATCCGCGCCGTGATCGAGCTCGCGCGCAAGCACCAGTACGACTTGCCGGAGAACGTGACGTGCCCGCCGGGCTGCGCCGAGTGCTGCAGCGGCTACGAGCCGTTCGTCAACAAGGCCGACGTGCAGCGCATCGCCGATCACCTCGGAATGACGTACGCCGACGTGATGAACGAGTACGTGGTGCCGCGCGAGTCGGCCGACGGCTACACCGTCGGCTGGCTGCGCAAGGTCGACGAGAAAGGCGAGTTCAGCGAAGACGCCGTGCACAAGTGCGTGTTCCTGATGGGGAACCGCTCGGGCCGCCACTACTGCGGGATTTACGAGGCGCGGCCGCACGACTGCGGCGCGTTCACGCCGGTCGGCTGCGAGGACGTCGACTGGTCGCTCCCGCGCCACGGCCAGTACAAGGTCGGCAAACCGTTCGAGCCCAAGCGCAAGCGTGCGCTGAACTCGAACGCGCGCAGCAACGGCGCGCGGAACGGTCGCACCACGAAGTGAGCTGGGACGCGATCGTCGTCGGCGGCGGGCACAACGGGCTCGTGACCGCCTGCTACCTCGCGCGCGCGAAGTGGAAGGTGCTCGTCCTGGAACGGCGCTACGTCGTCGGCGGCGCGTGCGTGACCGAAGAGACGTTCCCGGGCTTCAAGGTGTCGACGGCGGCGTACGTCAACAGCCTGTTCCGGCCCGAGATCATACGCGACTTGAAGCTGCGCGAGTACGGGTTCGAGCTGCTCGAGCGCGACCCGTCCTCGTTCTCGCCGTTCCCCGACGGCCGCTACCTGATGCTCGGCGCCGATCCGACGTTCAACGCGCGCGAGATCGCGAAGTTCAGCGCGCGCGACGCGGAGAGCTATCCGCGGTACGTCGCGATGCTGGAGCGGGTCGCGGCGGTGATCGAGCCGACGCTCATTCAAACGCCGCCCAACCCGGTGAAGCCGGGGATCGGCGATCTGCTCTCGCTGGGGCGGCTCGGTCTGAGCGTCAAATCGCTCGACGGTTCGCTGGGCGAAGCGGTCGAGATTCTCACCGGCGCGGCGCGGCCGATCCTCGACCGCTGGTTCGAGTCCGAGGAGCTGAAAGCGACGCTCGCGACCGACGCGATCATCGGCGCGTTCGCCGCGCCCTCGATGCCGGGGACGGCGTACGTGCTGTTCCACCACGTCATGGGCGAGACGAACGGCGCGCGCGGCGTGTGGAGCTACGTCAAAGGCGGGATGGGCGGGCTCACCCAAGCGCTCGCGAAGGCGGCTACGGATCTCGGCGTCGAGATCCGCACCGAAGCCGAAGTCAGCCGCATCGTGGTCGAGAACGGCAGCGCGGTCGGGGTCGTGCTCGCGAACGGCGACGAGCTGCGCGCGCGCCGCATCGCGAGCAACGTCGACTGCCGGCTGACGTTCGAGCGGTTCATCGACCCGCAGCAGCTGCCGTCGGAGTTCGTCGCCGAACTGGAGCGGATCGACTACGGCAGCGCGTCGGCGAAGATCAACGTCGCGCTCGACGCGCTGCCGAACTTCACCGCGTGCCCGGGAGGCGAGCCGGGCCCGCAGCACCGCGGCACGGTGCACCTCTGCCCCGATCAGGACTACATCGAGCGCAGCTACGACGAGGCGAAGTACGGGCGTGCCTCGAGCGAGCCGGTCGTCGAGTGCACGATTCCGTCGGCGGTCGATCCGACGGTCGCGCCGCCCGGCAAGCACTTGATGTCGATGTTCTGCCAGTACGCGCCGTACGACGTCGCCGGCGGCTGGACCGAGGCGGCGAAGAACGCGTTCGCCGACCGCTGCTTCGCGGTGGTCGAGCGCTACGCGCCGGGCTTCACGGCCTCCGTGATCGACCGGCAGGTGCTCAGCCCGGTCGACATCGAGGCGACGTTCAATCTGACCGGGGGCAACATCTTCCAGGGCGCGATGAGCTTGAACAAGCTGTTCATGTTCCGTCCCGCGCCCGGCTATGCCGACTACCGCACGCCGATCAAGCACCTCTTCCTGTGCGGGTC
The DNA here is from genome assembly GCA_019235885.1 of Candidatus Eremiobacterota bacterium. Taxonomy (GTDB): domain Bacteria; phylum Vulcanimicrobiota; class Vulcanimicrobiia; order Vulcanimicrobiales; family Vulcanimicrobiaceae; genus Vulcanimicrobium. The sequence goes on from JAFAKB010000011.1 coordinate 26,999, forward strand.
GGCGGCGCATCCCGGTGGCGGCGTCATGGGCACGCCGGGCTGGAACGCGGCGCGCGAGATGCTGCGCGCGCGCTGACCAGTGCCGAAAGGCGGTCGTCGCGGCCGTGCGGAAGGCGGCTTCCTCGACCGCTTGAAGGAGGCATCATACGATGAAGTTCCGTCTTTCCACGCTCGCGCTCGGCACGGCGCTGGTCTTCACCGCAACGATTCCGGTCGGTGCGCAAGACACCGGCGGCTCGATGAAGGGCCACAAGGGCGGCGCCATGATGATGGCGATGGCGCTGCGGATCCCGATGAAGGCGCTCAACGGTTCCGGCGAAGACGGCCAAGCGACGCTTCGCGACACGCCGAAAGGGCTCGTCGTCACGATCCACATCAAGAACGCGAAGGGACCGCAGCCGGCGCACATTCACAAGGGCACCTGCGCGAAGCTCGATCCGAAGCCGGAAGAGCCGCTGCACAACGTCGTCAACGGGATGTCGATCACGACGGTCCCCGGCGTGACGATCGCCAAGCTGCTCGCGTCGAAGCACGCGATCAACGTGCACAAGTCGCTGACCGACCTGCCGACCTACGTGTCGTGCGGCGACATCGCCAGGTACTAGGCACACGACGATGAGAGCGCTCTTCGTCTCGGCCGCGGTGGGCGCCGCGCTCGTGCTCGCCGTACCCGCGGCGCAGGCGGCGATGACGCCGCTGCAGTTCCGGCTCGCCGAGCAGAACAACTCCGGCGAGCACGGCACCGCGACGCTCTTGCAAGGCGTCAACGGCGTCATCGTGAAGCTGCGGCTGAGCGGCTATGCCGAAGGCGTCGATCAGCCCGCGCACATTCACAAGGGAACCTGCGCGAAGCTCGATCCGAAACCGACCTATCCGCTCGCGATGGTCAAGGACGGAGAGTCGCAGTTCACCGTCCCGAACGTGACCCTCGCGGACCTGCAGAAGGGCGACTACGCGATCAACGTCCACAAGTCCGCGAAGGAAGCTTCGATCTATGTCGCCTGCGGGAACATCCCCAAAAAGTAGTCACCCTCCGTTCAACGAGGGCGCCGCGCACAACGCGGCGCCCTCGCGTTTCGGGGCGCCCTCGCTCGACGAGATGCCCGACGACATTCGCGCGATCTGCGAGGAGACGCGCGCGAAGATCGGCTTCATCCCGAACGTGTTCCTGGCGTACGCGAAGCGCCCCGAGCACTTCCGCGCCTTCATGCACTACCACGACCTGCTGATGAAAGGCCCGAGCGGGCTCTCGCGCGCCGAGCGCGAGTCGGTGGTCGTCGCGGTCTCGGCCGAGAACGACTGTCTGTACTGCGTCGTCGCGCACGGCGCGGCGCTGCGCATCCTCGGCAAGGACCCGATCGTCGCCGACCAGATCGCGACGAACTGGCGCACCGCCGACCTCTCGCCGCGGCTGCGCGCGATCCTCACGTTTGCGTCGCGGGTGAACGAGCGCGGCTTCGCCGCGAGCGACAAAGAACTGGCGGAGCTCAAGGCGGTCGGGCTGAGCGACGACGACGCCTGGGACATCACCTCGGTCGCAGCGTTCTTCGGCTTCTCCAATCGCATGGCCGGCTTCATGGACATGCGTCCGAACCCGCAGTTCTACGAGATGGGCCGCGCCGGGCACACCCGCTAGCTTAGACTGGCAGGGCGGCCGGAGGGACCACCCGCCCGCCCGCTAAATCTCCCGCATGGGTAGCTGGGCACGGGCCGTTTCGGCCACTTTCGCCGCCGCCGGTGTGATACTGGCGGCCTTCTCGCCCGTCGCGGTGACGGCGGGGACGACCGGCACGATCGTCGGCCGCATCATCGACCAAAATTCCGGCGCCGCGGTCGCCGGCGCGAACGTGAGCGTCGCCTCGCCCTCGCAGAGCGAGAGCTCGACGACGGACGCGAACGGCAGCTTCCGTTTCCTCTCGCTTGCGCCGGACACGTACGCAGTGACGGTCGAGCGCACCGGCTACGAGACACTGAGCCTCGGCGGCGTGACGGTTCAGGCCGATCAGACGCAGACGCTGAACCGCGCGCTCGTTCCGCGCCTGCAGCGGATCGGCGGAACGACAGCGCGCCGGGCGACCGATTTGGTGAAGCCCGGCACGACCAGCGACGTCTACTCGGTGAACGGCGCGCTGCAGGACGCAACGCAGGCGCTCGGCGGACCGGGCGGCCTCAGCAACGCGTACAGCGCGATCCAGGCGATTCCCGGCGCGTCGGTGCAGCAAGGACAACAAGGCTGGTACCAACAGCTCTCGATCCGCGGCGGCGACATCGACCAAGTCGGCTACGAGCTCGACGGGATCCCGGTGAACCGCGTCTACGACAACGCGCCGCAGACGATGCTCTCGACGCTCGGCCAGCAAGAATTGCAAGTGTACACCGGCGGAACGCCGTCGACGTCGGACGGACAAGGTCTCTCGGGCTACGTCAACCAGGTCATCAAGACCGGAACGTTCCCCGGTTTCTCGACGCTCGGCGCGGGGCTCGGCACGCCGGCGTTCTTCCACCGGCTCTCGTTCGAGACCGGCGGCGCGACGAAGAACCGCAACTTCTCGTACTACGTCGGCGTCGCGGGCGCGAACCAAGACTACCGCTACTCCGATGCGAACAACGGCGCGAGCGATCCGCAGCTCTTCTACCCGATCGCGTTTCCGTTCGGCGACAGCTTCAACCGCTTCAACATCTGGGACGGCTCGCCGATCCCCGGCACGACGACGCCGGCGACGGTCGGCAACGGGCTGTACTTCGCCGGACCGAACACGTACGCGATCGCGACGACCGCGCAGCGCGACAACGTGGTGAACCTGCACTGGGGTCTGCCGCACGGCAAGGACGGGCTCAAGGACGACGTTCAGGCGCTGTACCTGACCAGCGAGCTGTTCACGAACTACTACAGCTCGGTGAACGACCAGGGCGGACCGGTTTGGGTCGGTGCTGCGCTCGACGTCGGCAACAACGGCGTCGCCCCCGGGACGAGCGGGCCGTACCAGGCGTTCTGGCACGACGGCTTCGTCTACAACGGCGCGCTGTTCGCGCCGCCGAACGCCGCGCTGGTGACGCCGTACTTCTTCATGAGCAGCCCGTCCGGCCGCGCCTTCGGCGCCAACGCGCCGAACAGCCTGCGCGACAGCAACGACAACGGCGTCTCGGTGCTCAAGCTGCAGTACCAGCGCAACATCAACCCACGCTCGTTCCTGCGGCTGTTCGGCTACTCGGTGTACTCGCGCTGGTTCATCACCGGCGATGCGAACCAGAACTTCACCTGCTGTTTCGGCGCCGAGCTGAACGACTACGAGATCCCCAGCCACACCTACGGCGCTTCGCTGAACTACTCGAACCAGATCACCGACAAGCACCTGCTCACGTTCGGCGCGACCGAGAGCCAGACGAAGCTCCAGCGCCGGTACTTCTACCAGTTCCCCGGCAACCAAGGGATGGGGACGGCGTTCACCAACTTGATCGACCCGGCGAACGCCGCGCAGACCGGCCACTGCTACGATCCGGGCACCGGCGCGTACACGAGCTGCTTCAACGGGCCGCGCGGCACGTTCGGCGCGCCGACGATGCCGATCACGGCGGCGGCGTTCGCCGGCGGCGCAAACCCGCAGTGGCTGGTGACCGAGAACGGCCCGCTCGGCCGCGTCAACAACGTCTCGCCGGTCTTCAGCGCGGTCGCGCTCAACGACACCTGGACGCCGACCGACAAACTGACCCTCACGCTCGGGCTGCGGGTCGAGAACTACACCAACCGGCTCGACGGCACGACGGCAAGCCCGACCGGACGGAGCGCGGCGAACCGCGCGTTCTGGGTGAAAGCGTACGACAACGAGTTCTGCTACAAGCCCGGCGTGTTCGGCGCCGTCAACGTCGGCGGCGCCACGCCGGACGCGAACGGCGTCTTCGCGACGCCGGCGAACTGCGCGGCGATCGGGCCCGGCTACCTCCCGGCGAACTTCGTGAACGTCAGCGGCGGCACGCTTTCGAACACGACCTGGCAGCCGCGCGTCGCGTTCACGTACGCGGTGAACCCGGACACGGTGCTGCGCGGCTCGTACGGCGTCTACTCGCGGCCGGTCAACACCTCGTGGCTGCAGTACAACAACCTGAACGACCGCGACTACCTGCGCTACGCGGCGTCAAACTTCTTGGGCTACGGCTTCAACACGCCGGTTCACGGCCTGCGGCCGGACACCTCGTACAACTACGATCTCTCGCTCGAGCAGCATCTGCGCGGCACCGACGTCTCGTACAAGCTGACGCCGTTCTATCGCAGTACGCGCGACCAGCTGCAGGCGTTCCCGATCGGCGTCGGCGGGATTGTCAGCGGCTTCAACGTCGGGCACCAGACTTCGTACGGCGTCGAGCTGGCGCTGCGCAAGGGCGACTTCAGCCGCGACGGCTTCGCCGGCCAGCTCGCCTACACGTACACCCACAGCCGGATCAAGTACACCAAGTTTCCGTCCGGCACGAACGTGATCGACAGCATCAACTTGTACGTGAAGGAGTATAACGCGTACACGTCGTTCTGCGCGAGCAACCCGGGCGACGCGCGCTGCGGGACGACGACGAGCGGCGTCGTCGCGGCGCCGTGCTACAACGCGGCCGGCGCGCCCGTCGCGTGCGGGACGGCTGGGGCCGTCGTCAACCCGTACTTCAACCAGCCGGTGCAGCCGCTGTTCCCGGTCGACGCAGAGTACACGACGTACGACCAGATTCCACAGCCGTTCGTCGGCTCGAACGGCTACGAGACGCCGCACGTGCTCGCGCTGGTGCTCCAGTGGAAGCACCAGAAACTCGCGATCACGCCCAGCCTCACGTACAGCTCCGGCGCGTCGTACGGCTCGCCGCTGAGCTATCCCGGCTACATCCCCAACGGGAACTGCGCCGACCCGGCACACCCGTACTCGTGCACGGGCTCGGGCGCAACGAACGGCTTCTCGAACGTCAGCGGGCTGGATTTCCTGTTCATCCCGAATGCGTTCACCGGCCGCTTCGACAATCTCGGCGCCTTCAAAGAGCCCTCACGCCTGACGCTCAACCTGCAGACGTCGTACGACCTCAGCTCGCGCACGCGTCTAACGCTCACGCTCACCGGTCTGGTCGACAAGTGCTTCCAGCGCGGCTACGCCTGGGACGACCCCAACATCTGCGTCTATTCGGAGCTCCCGTCCGGCGGCGCCGGCCTCGGGCCCTCCGGCAACTTCGTCCCGATCGCCCAAACCCCGATCCAGCTCCGCTACCCCTACGGCATGTTCAGCGACAACCTGAACACCGGCTTCATCGGCACGAAGATCCCGTTCCAAGCCGCACTGGATTTGCGCATTCGGATCTAGCGCGCCGATATATACCGAAGCATTCGATTTCGCCGGTCGCTGCGTTCGCCGGATTCTCCAGCCGCATGGCCGGTTTCAGGACATGCGTCCGAACCCTCAGTTCTACGAGATGGGCCGCGCCGCGAACACCCGGTAACATTCACAGCAACTCCGAGTACCATCATTCGTATGCGTATACGGATTGCGATGGTCGGCGGGGCGCTCGCCGCGCTCGCGTTCGGGATGCCGGCTCTCGCGGTCGACAACCCGTTGGTGGTCGAAGTTCAGCCCGTCGGCGCGGACGGCGTGCACGGGAACGCGACGCTCTTTCAGCTCGGCGACCACGTCGATGTCGCGGTGAATCTCGACGGGAACGAAAGCGGCTCGCAAGCCGTGGACGTTCGCAGAGGAAGCTGCAAGAGCTACGCCGAGGGCGCGAAGTGGCCGCTCGGGTCGTCGCAAGAGACGCGGCTGCCGAACATCAAGCTCGAGTCGCTGCTCGGCAACGTACTGCTGATCCACAAGACCGCCGAGCAGAGCTCGCCGGTGGTCGGCTGCGCGCAGATCAAGGGCTAGCTTTCAAACGGCTCGCGCGGGAGCGCTGAAGCCCTTACTGTATTTTCCGGAGCGGTCGAAGCAGCACACGCGCCGCTTCCCCGAGGAGAGCATCGAGCAGGCCTTCTCGATGCGGATCCCGCGCGTTTCCGCTCGCTTGCCAGATACGATCCAGCTGATCCAGTCTCGGCGCGCGGTCGGCGTGATGTCCGACCACGCCGCCAGCGCCTTCGGGTGCGCGGCGAGCGCCTTCCGGAAATCCGCCGGCACCTTCGGTTCGAGCTGGTTCTGTGCCGGCGCAATCTCCAGCGTGACGATGTCACCGACGTCCGCGCCCGCCGCTTCGCGCAGCTTCCGCTCCACTCGGAGCCAGTGGCTTCCTTGGCCGTCCGGCTCCAGCGTAGCTTGAAAGGGGGCGCCGTTGATGGTGCCTTCAACCGACGTCGCGCTCCGCGTAGGAAGCTTCGCGCTCGCACCCTTCGGCACGGTAAGAAAGCTCCAAGTGCCGTTCTTCGCGGTCTCGGCCGGCCGATAGAGGGTCGCTTTGAAACGGATCGTCGAAGGAGTCTTGACCATGTCCCGATTTTCTCTTGCGCTCGCGCTTCTCATGTTCGGCACGGCAGTGCCGGCCTCTTCGCAAGCGGCCGGCCCGCGCGCGGAGTTCGCCGCGGAACACGCGGCCGTCGGCGGCGCCGCTTGGAACTCCGTGGGCGGAATTCTCACGAGCGGGACGCAGGTCAGCGGCGGCGCGCCCGCCTCGTTCCGCCAGGTGGTCGACCACCGCACCGGGTTCTCGCGCGAGACAGTCGACAGCGGTCCGCTCCACGACGTGAGCGGCTTCGACGGCACGACGTGGGATGCGCACAACGGCATCGTCTCGCAGGCCGATCTACCGGGCATCGTCGCGGACGGCGTAACGGGCGCGTACATGGCACGCGACGGCTGGTGGAACGCGAACGATGCTGCGACGATGACGGCGCTCCCGTCGCAAACACTCGCCGGGCGATCGGTCGACGTCATCAGCGTCGTCCCGCGCGGCGGCAGCCCGGTCGACGTTTGGCTCGACCGCAGCTCGCACCTCATCGTGCGCACGGTCCAGCACACCGACAGCGGCGACGTCACCAGCGACTACCTCGACTATCGCACGACGAACGGTGCTCGCGTTCCGTATCGCATCACGACCGTCGACCCGACGCAGGCGCACACCGACGTGACGGTCGCGTCCGCAACGCTGCTGCGCGCGGTCCCGAAGGCCGACCTGCAGCGCCCGGCGACCGATCCGCGCGGCTCCTTCAGCGGCGCGCCGCCGGCCGTCGTGCCGTTCCGCCTCGGATCGATCGACACCGGGCACGTCGTCGTCGACGCGACGTTCGGCGGCAAGCCGGCGACGCTGATCTTCGATACGGGCGGAGCGAACTATCTCGTGCCGGACGCCGCTCGCCGGCTGGGCCTGGTGACCGGCGGCGGTGCGGACATCAGCGGCGTCGGTAATGCGAGCCAGGCGGTGTCGTTCGCGAACGTCGGCGCGATCGACGTGGGCTCCTCGCGCTTGCGCGATCAGACGGCGATCGTCGCACCGTTACCGTACTTCGTGCAACACGAGCGCGCCGGCGTCACCGCCGACGGGCTGATCGGATTTGAGACGCTCTCCGCCTTTCGCACCACGTTCGACTATGCAGCGCGCACGCTCACGCTCGCGCCGTTCGACAGCCCGCCGCCGACGGGCGGTACGACGGTGCATTTCGTGAGCGAGGGGGTGCACGCGTACGTTCCGGTCACGATCGACGGCGCGACGGGACTCTTCGGGCTCGACACGGGCGACTCCGGAGCGCTCACGGTGTTTCGGCGCTTCGCCCGCGCGCACGGGATCTTTTCCGGCCCCGGCGTGCCGTTCGTCGCGGCCGGCGGCGTCGGCGGCACGCTCGGGTTTTCACTTTACCGCGGCACGTCGATGACGATCGGCCGGACGACGCTTCCGGCGCCGGTGGTCACGGTGACGGACGCCGCCGCCGGCGCGTTCGCATCGCGCTCGATCGACGGTAACATCGGCGCCCGCATCCTTGAGCGGTTCAAAGTAACGTTCGATTTCCGCGCCAGAACAGTCACGTTCGTCCCGAACGACCGCGTCAACGAGCACTTCGAAGCGAACCGAACCGGCATGTCGCTGAACCAAACCGACCCGAATGCGTTCGTCGTCCTCTCCGTCGCGCCGAACTCACCCGCGTCGGATGTCGGTATCCGCGCCGGGGACCGTATCGTCACGGTAGACGGCAGATCCGTGGCGGGCGAGCACCTCGGCGGCGGCGATCTCACTCCGATCGTCAAAAACCGAACCGCTGATTTGCCGTTGGTCATCCGCCGCGGCACCTCGGACATAAACGTCGTTCTAAAGCCGCGCGAGCTGGTGTAACGGCGACGCTGTTAGACTCAACTTAGGTATGGTCTACGCGCAAGCGCTCTGCTAGAATCATTCATGGCGAGATGCGCGTCGAAGACGCGCGCTCTTCACTAACAACAAAGCGGCCCGATCGGTGCTCGAACACCGACCGGGCCCGTCACGCGATGAGGTAACATCGAATGACAAGCCCCATATTCGGCGCACGCACGCCGAACCCGCCCGCAACTTCCCCGGAGCCCGCGGCCAATCGCCGCATCGCGCGAGCCGCCTGGCTCATCGCCCGACTCGTGCGCAAAGAACCGACCCGCTACAACGACTTCGAAGAGCGCTTCGGCCGTCCCGGGCGTTCGTTCTGCTGCGAAGTCGCCGCCCTGCGCTCCGTCGGCATCTACCGCGCCAGGGAGCTGCTCAGCTCGCCGAACCCGAAGCGGAGTCGGAAGGGCGCACGATGATAAAGAACGTCGTGCCCTTCAAGACCCCCGACACGTTCGCCCGCGCCGGCATCAATTGGACAAGAGCCGCCAAAACCGAACACGAGCGCGCAGTTCGCGAGGCCTTCCTCACCCACCAAACCTCATGCGGCATGAGCGGCCTCGTGACTCTGCTTCTGCTGGCCGTCGTCTCCCGCCGCCAAGGCTCCGTTGCTGAAGATCTCCAAGGCGCCGCAGACTTCGCCGAAATCATCCTGGCCATGCAGTTGCGCAAACACCAAGATGACACGCTTGCCGCGGCACAGTCTTACGTCAAAACTAATGGACCGCTCTGGTCGTAGCAGGCAACAAGATTCCGTTGTACCGCAATCGATTTTTCCGAGTGGCATGATCGAATTGCAGTGCTGTCATCCTATTCGGCGCCTGCAAAGCCAGGCGGTAAATTAGTAAATTTCACGTCAATACCCGCCTCCTGCATAATCGCCCTATTGTCCCGAATCGCAGAGACAACTTCCCGTAAACACTGGTTCTCCACGGCCGTAAGTTCAACGCCAAAGCGATCAGCTTCGAGCAGCGCATGGGCAAGATCGTTCATGTCGGGAACCAGCGCGGACAGCTTTTCAAACGCCTTCCGTTCGTACGAGCCTTCCGGATAAGTGTTCACCATGTGCGCGTGAAGTTCAGGCGCGTGGACTACGTACAACAAGAGAAGGTCTACCATCGGTGGGAAGTTTTCGCTATTCATGAACCTAATATATCATTAAAGCGACAGAATTGCTGCGAACAAGCTAGCGGAGTCGCTCCTTTGTGTCAGCGATGCGACGTAAGAGGTGAAGGAGCATAGCGGCAATGAGTCCCCGAAACCGAAGACCCTCAGCGCGGTGCGTTTCGGGCTCTTCGACTTCTATCGTCAACCGTGCATAAAGCTCTCTGAAGCCTGGACCGGGCGCGTACCATTTAGTTCGAGCAGGTCCAAAACGCCGCGTTCCAACCAAAGGTGACCGCGCAAGACAGCATACAAGTCAACGCCATCGGTTAGTTGCGTCAACTTCGCAGCGACGAGGGAGAACCAGTCGACCTGTTGCCCCATATCCCAGTTCGCCACGTCACTCCTTCGATCCAAACAGCGAGAATTTCACAGTGGAAGAAACTTCGGGACGCCGGCGCAGTTCCTTGGTCAAGTCCTGAATGGCTTCCACCAACTTCGCGGTATCCTGGCGCTGGTCGTCAATTTGTTTCATTTGCAGCATCGGCATTACCATAGTCAGTCGAATGCCGATAATGACGAGCACCGAAATAAAGAGTGCCGCATAAGGAATCCATCTGTCGACGTCGCTTTTTGTGACTAGGCCGTAAACACCAATTCCTATCATGAAAGAAGCTACGCTGCTGGCAAGCAGAGTTAGAGTTTCGTCTTGCCGTTGGCGTAGAGCGCCGCAATTTCCAACAGCGGTTTGTCTTCAACGTCCTTTCGTTGCAGGCCGAAGAGAAACGTTCTCATACCCATAGTACAATTCTATCACAGCAACCGAAGCGCCATGGCTCGACCGCCCTAAACATAACGTACGGGGCCCCACTAAGCCTGGAGGCGACCGAGGCCGATTTGATCGCGGGAGAGGCAGACTTGCGTGCTGATGTATGGCTGCGATAATGCTTCTAGTCAGCAAGCACCGCGCCAACAACGAATACTCCGCCAGCGCCTTTGTCGGTGAGCCTGGTCACTTCAGTATAGGACGAACCAACACACCCGGCCCGCTAGGCGAATATCGGTGGCTCCCAAACAGAGCGTTGAATGTTAGATCCTCGCCAGCAAGATGACGGGATCACGCGCACAGCCTCGCATCCCTGAAAGACTGAACCTAGCCCATTAATCTGCGCGCCCGTCTCTCTGCCGAGCGCGCCTGTTCCTCAAGAAGGGTTGAGATTTCATGTAGCGGCCTTAGTCTGACTTGTTGCGTTCCGAAGTCGTGCGGAGGATGTGCCATCCCGTTTGCACTCACACGCCAGTAAAAGATAAAGTCTCCCGATTTTGGTCCAAAGAATGCTACCTGCGCTACTGGCGCTTCGTCGGTGACCGAAAGGCGACGTTCAATCTGCGCACTAAGGGTTCTCATGCGATTATCAGTGTGACTTCTGAACACCGACGCTTCGAGGAGCGGCAAGTTGCTATCCGGCCTACCCCCGAGTTCCGGTGGGCACGGAATGCAGAAACTCGGTAAGCCTATCGTGAGGCTGAACTTCTCTACGTCTTGTCCTTTGACGTTCCGTACCGCAACGATCGCCGCATACTTTGCATAGTCCACGTTCTTGAGGAAACTCGCCTCCAGGTCGTTATAGCGAGCAACATCTTCGACGGAAAAGAACGATTGCCCAAGATGCGCTACGCCGCCTATGTCGTATCCGTCTATGCGCGCCTCAAGCCGTTCGTGCATCTGCCGAACCCAACGGTCAACGTACGGACGAACGACGCCACCGACGACGAGGGCGACTATTCCAGTACCTGTTATCGCGGCCGTGATCGAGCTTCCGTCCAACGCACCGTTCCTCCTTTTGTCCTATTGTCCTCCGCCGCAAACAAATTGCCCACGAACGCCCGGCTATGCGCGCCCTGGCTGCTCACGGTAGCCCATCTTAACGAGCAGTTTCCCGAAGCCTCCGGTGATCGGATGCCGGCCGAAGTCGTCAACGTTGCGCCAGTAGAGGTAATGATTCCCGGGCTGGAAGTTCAACCGGACCTCGCCTTCGACCGCCTGCGGAACGTCGCTAGGCCAGACGCGTTCGAGCGGCGGAAACGTGAAGAAGATACATTCCATTTCGTCGATCGTGAAGCGCGCGTCGGACGGGTTGACGTTGTTGAGGAGCATGAGCGGCACGTACAGCTCAATGTACGCGTTCGTTGAAGTCCGTTCGCCGCGATTAATGATGTAGAAAAACAGCCGAACAGGGCTTCCACTGCGCTCACGCAGAACATCGATGGTACAATGATCCTCGCCCCGACTGAAGCAGAGCGCAAGTTTCGGGCGCCGGCTCAGATCGCCCATCTGAACTTGAACCAGCCTTGATTGTTCCTCCGCGTATTCCCGAACCTTCTTGGAGTTCTCAAGGTCATCGCGCACAAGGCCAATCTCTGTACGCTGAAGCCCGATCTGCTTCAAAATGGCAATGAGCTAAGCAAGCGCGATCAATGCCGCCGCTAGGGCGGCGAGGGTGCCGATGATGACCCAGGGATCTGTGGTAGTCGTATCACCTAACAGCATTGTTCTTTCGTTCGGCCTTCGTGAGCTGGGCTTCGAGGTTGCTTCAGCGCGTGGTCATCACATCGTCGCCTTCGGCAAGCCAAAACGGATCGCAGTTCAGCGCCCATGCCATCCGTAAGCCGATCGGAAACGCGTGTTCAACGAGCGTCGTTGTGTCGCCCCGCACGACGACGGGCGGGCGTGAGTAGTGCATCTTTGCGGGGCGTGTCCCGACACATACGTCGAATTCTGTCCACATGTTTGCGTTGTAGCACCAGCGCCTCCAGGGCAGGATGAGGGTCCGCCCCGGCACCACTTGCCTTTCCTATAATTTCCCGGAAAACATCGACTCGAGGATGTAAAGCTACCCGGCTCGTCCGGGTGAGCGCGAATCCGCTGTTCGACTTCGCTTTGAAACTTTGCATTCATACCTTCATCGCTGTGTCAGTCGATATTTAGGCCATTATCCGGAGCGTGCAGATCCAATAGCCCTTGCCTGACCGGAGTTTCGAAATGTTCCATTAGTACAGCCTATAACGCCGACTCATTTTCATGTCAAGACGGAGCAGAAGGCGCTGCTAAGCGTACGCTACGCTCCATCGCCTTAGACTCGCTATCGCCGTGTCGTCTAGCGACGACATCGCGATTTAGGGGTTGCTGAGCGAGGCGGCGAAGGTCGCTGGGTCCACGTTGCCGCCGCTCAGCACGATGCCGGTGCGCATGCCGGCCGTGTTCACCCGCTTGTGCAGCAACGCTGCGAGGGCGCTGGCTCCGCTCGGTTCGATCACCAGCTTCAACCGCTCGAAAGCGAAGCGCATTGCGGCGCGGATTTCATCATCCGTCACTGTTACTACGGCCGCGCCAAGGGCGCGAACGATAGGCCACGTCAGTTCGCCAGGCGCTTGGGTTTGCTGGCCGTCGGCGATTGTTTTTGGGACTGGGATCGACACGATGCGGTTTTCGCGCCAGGAGCGGAGCCAATCGTCGCCGGCTTCGGGTTCGACGCCGTAGATGCGGATGCCGGGGGAGAGTGCCGTTGCGGCGAGGCAGCTGCCGGCGAGGAGGCCGCCGCCGCCGAGGGGGACCAGGAGGACGTCGAGAGGGCCGGTGTCTTCGATCAGTTCCATCACCGCGGTGCCTTGGCCGGCGATGATGTTCGCGTCGTCGTACGGGGGGATCAAGGTTGCGCCGGTATCGGCGGCGAGCTTTGCGGCGATCTCCGCGCGGTTCATGCGCTCGCGGTCGTAGGTGACGATCTCCGCGCCGTAGCCGCGCGTCGCGGCGGCTTTGGCGGCGGGCGCGTCGGTGGGCATGACGATCGTCGCCGGGACACCGAGCAGCTTCGCCGCCAGGGCGACGCCTTGGGCATGATTGCCGCTTGAGAATGCCACCACGCCGCGGCGCTTTTGCTCGGGGTCGAGCTGCGCGATCGCGTTGTAGGCGCCGCGGAACTTGAAGGCGCCGATGCGCTGCAGGTTCTCTGCTTTCAGGAAGACGCGCACGCCGGTGCGAGCGTCGAGCGTCGAGGACGTCACGACCGGTGTGCGGTGCGCGACGCCGCGGAGGCGCTCGGCCGCCGCCTGCACGTCGGCGAACGTCGCGGCGAAGCCGGGAGACTCGATCACTTCGTCTTTACGGGCGGGTCGAAGTTGAACAGAAATACCTTGTCGGTCGGGTCGAACGTGAAGTGTTCGTGCACGCTTCCATTTTGGAACACCACGTCGAAATCGTGTGTGCGCGGAGGCGCATCGCTCGGCGTCGTCTCCCGAACGTGCTCGATCTTTCCGAGCGGCGCGATCACGTCGACAGCGTGTCCGAATCTACCACGGGTTTGATTGACAACGGTTTCGGGATTCTCAAACTTCACGACCGCGTTGTAGTCGTTATTCTGAATGTCCTGGGTGAACTCGTGCGCGATGTGCTCGTACTTGTTCTCGTGGCCGGAGCACGCGCGGACCAGCAGCACCAGAGCGATCACGAACACCGCCAGGCCGATGATCTGGTTCCGGCGCGCGGTGCCGTCCGGCGTCGTCACCGCGCGCGCTCCGCCGGACGGCGGCGGGGTGACGTTCTTGATCGGCGGGCCGGGGTTCATGCCGGCACCTCGCGGGCGAGATCGCGCGCGCCGAACGGCTCGAACGCCAGCCCGGGATTCCACTGCTGCGCCAAGTTGATGCTCCACTCGCTCTCGAACAGCGCGAGCGCGTTGCCGTCCCAGTCCTCGACGAGCCGCGCGGAGGAGCCGAGCGTCGCCGCGCCGGGGTTCTCCCCGCGCACGCGCCGCGCCGTCGAATAGGGCAATGTTTGGAAGACCGTCTTCACGTTGTACTCCGACTCCAAGCGGTACTTCACGACCTCGAACTGGAGCGCGCCCACCGCGGCGAGGATCGGCTCGATCCGGGTCTGTCCGTAGGGATAGAAGACCTGGATCGCTCCCTCCTCGCGAAGCTGCGCGATCCCTTTCTGAAACGACTTGTAGGTCGCCGTGTCGGTACTCCGCACCAGCGCGAAATGTTCCGGCTCGAAGGCCGGGATCGGCTCGAAGCGCACCCCGTCCGATTCCGCGAGCGTGTCGCCGATCGCGAAGACGCCCGGGTTCGCCAGCCCGACCACGTCGCCGGCGAACGCTACTTCGACCGACTCGCGCTCGGAGGCGAACAGCTTCATCGCGCGCGTCAGCCGCACGTCCTTTCCGGTCCGCACGTTGCGCACCGTCATGTCGCGCTCGAACTTTCCGCTGCACACGCGCACGAACGCGATCCGGTCGCGGTGCCGCGGGTCCATGTTGGCTTGAATCTTGAACACGAACCCGCTGAAGCGCTCGTCGGTCGGCTCGACGAGGTGCTTCTCCGCATCGACGCGCGGCGCCGGCGGCGGCCCCATCCGCACGAACGCGTCCAGGAACAGCTCGACGCCGAAGTTCGTCACCGCGCTGCCGAAGAACACCGGCGAGACGTCGCCGCGGAGCATCGCCGCGCGGTCGAACTCCGCGCCCGCCCCTTCGAGCAGCTCCAACTGGTCGAGGAACTCGCGATAGGTGCGCTCGTCGACCAGCGCGGCGATCGCCGGATCGGTCGGCGAGCTCGTGCGCACCGGCGCGCGCTTCGCGCCGTGCTGCGTGCGCTCGAAGGTATGCACCTCGCCCGAGCTGCGGTCGTAGACGCCGCGGAAGGTCTCGCCGTTGCCGAGCGGCCAGTTCATCGGGTACGCGCCGATGCCGAGCACGTTCTCCAGCTCGTCCAGCAGCTCCAGCGGATCGCGCGACGGCCGGTCCATCTTGTTGATGAACGTGAAGAGCGGGATGCGGCGCGCGCGGCAGATCGCGAACAGCTTCTTCGTCTGCGGCTCGACGCCGCGCGCCGCGTCGATCAGCATCACCGCGGCGTCGGCGGCGAGCAGCGTGCGGTACGTGTCCTCGCCGAAGTCTTGGTGGCCCGGCGTGTCGAGCAGGTTCATCGTGTGCCCGTCGTACGGGAACTGCAGCACCGTCGAGGTGATCGAGATCCCGCGCTCGCGCTCCAGCTCCATCCAGTCCGAGGTCGCCGCGCGCGCGCGCCGGCGCGCCGCCACCTGCCCCGCCGTAACGATCGCCCCGCCGTAGAGGAGAAGCTTCTCGGTGAGGGTCGTCTTGCCGGCGTCGGGGTGCGAGATGATCGCGAACGTGCGCCGCTTGGCGACTTCCTCCCGGATCTCCATCGAAACGCCCGTTCGACGCGGCCGCGGAGAACTATTGCATAGGAGGTCTTGCTCGCTCAAGGCCCTCAGTAGACGCGCACCTCCGTGCGGCCGTTGTGGCGGTACACGAGCGTGAGCCCTTCCGGGCCGTTGTAGAGCCGCGCGTCGGGCGGAACGCGCAAGCGGTCGCGGCCGCGAAAGACCCAGATGTCGTCCCGGCGCACGATCACGGTGCAGTTGCCGCGGCGCAGCGTCGT
This sequence comes from Candidatus Eremiobacterota bacterium, assembly GCA_019235885.1. Taxonomy (GTDB): domain Bacteria; phylum Vulcanimicrobiota; class Vulcanimicrobiia; order Vulcanimicrobiales; family Vulcanimicrobiaceae; genus Vulcanimicrobium. The sequence continues at coordinate 42,860 of JAFAKB010000011.1, forward strand.
GCCGGGCGCGATGCGCAGCGCGTCCTGCGGCACGTCGGCGCGCAGCAGCACGGACGGGCCTTCTTTGGCGGACTGCTGCGTGAAGCAGGCCGGCAGCGCGCTCAAGACCCACGCCCCTTGCCCGACGAACGACGGCGGCGGCGTGACGACGAAGCCGGTGTTGCCGTTCCCCTGCCGGCTCGACGGCGCGCCGCGCGACGCCACGTGCAACTTCCAGTCTCCGGTCGCGACGCGGTGCCCGAGCACGACGCTGCCGAACGCGACCACGATCACCGTCGCGATCGCGTAGTAGCGCCACATCGGACGCTCGGTTATCGCGCGCGCTCCTCGGACGGGGCGTTGAGCTGCAGCAGCGCGCGGCCGATGCGCGCGTCGGCCATCCCGTAGTAGAACTCGTAGAACCGCTCGCCGAGCGCCGCGATCGCGGTCGGGAAAACGACGTTGCTCACGATGCCGTGCGTCTCGGCGATCCCTTGAGGAACCATCTCCGGCTGCGGCGAGCGGTAGCGCACGACGTGCGGGCGCTCGGCGTCGTGCACGACGAACCCCGCGCTGTACTGCATCACCCACTTGCCCTCGCCGGCCTCGTGCGCGTCGACGCCGTGGAAGATCGAGAACCAGCCTTCGTCGATCCGCACCGGCGGCGTTCCCGCGCCCGTTTTGATCCGGCACCACGGCAAGTCGGGGACCAGCACGATCGCGCTCTCGCGCGCGTCGAGCAGGTTCTTCACGTCGCGCAGCACGGGCTCCAGCGGAATGTACGCGATGCGCACCGACTCGCGCTCCGGCGGCGGGAGCTCGAGCAGCGCCGGAACCGCAGCGCGGCCGTCGACCGTCGAATCGTGCCGCATCGGCCGGTGATAGAGCGCGATCGAGCGCACGCCTTCCGGTGAGATCACGGGTTCCGGAAAGAAGGCGCCGTCCTTGTCGTGGCCTTGCCGCAGCCCTGCGGCGAACAGCACGAGACCGAGCCGCGTCCAGCGATAGCCGTCCTGCGAGAGCGCCACCGCGATCCGCGGCCCGTCGGGGCCGAACGCGGTGTACGCCATCACGTAGCGGTCGAGCACCGGGATGAAGGTGACGCGCGGATCTTCGCAGCCCATCCCGCCCGGCGCGCTGCGCACTTCGTACGGCGCTTCCGGCTGCAGCACGAAGCCGCACCGTTCGAAGTGAACGTCATCGCCGTTGCGCGTGCCGCGGCACAACTCGACGCGCGAGACGTTGCCCTCGGCAACGGCGCGCGGATAGAGCAGCTGCGTCCCGTCGCGCGCGGTCGCGCCGGCCGGGTTGAGCACGCCTTCGATCTCTTGCGGCGAGCCGTCGGGGCTGAGGGCGATCCCCTTGCGGGTGATCGTGCCGCCGAATCGCGTCAGCGGTTCGACCGTCGTCATCTACCAGCCAAACCTACCACCAGCGCGTGCGGCGTAATCCTCGCGCGCGCGGCCATCCGGTCCAGATCGAACGAGGCCCCGACCAAAAGCCGTGGGTCGACGCCGTCGTGCATGACGCGCGCGGTGTACTGCATCCCTACGGAGAGAATATCGGCAGCTCCGGCCAGCGCCTGCGGAAAACCGTCACCGTAACCGCAACGTAACACGGCGACGCTGCGGTCCGCCGGCACCGGGACGTCGCCGTATCCGGCCCAGCCGGTTTCGCGCGGCCCGAACCGGCGCACGAGCGGCGCGACCACGCGCACGGCGCACTCCGTGTCGACCGAGCTACCGAGCCGCGACCCGAACAAGCCGATCCCCACCCGCAGCCGGTCGAACGCGAGCCCGCGGCGCGCCGCCGCGGTGCTGGCCGCGTCGACCGAGACGACGCGAACGCCGGCCGCCTCGAACGCGCGCCGCGCCGCGAGGAACGCGTCCAGGATCGCCTGCGCGCGCGTCTCGGAGACCAGGTGGGTCCACAGCTCGACCGAGAGCCCCGTCCCCGCCAGCGCCGCCGCGAACGCCCCGGCGTCGGCGGCGCGGATCGCGCCCCAGCCGGCGGCGTCGAGGATGCCGACCCGCACCGTCAGCCCTCGGCGCGCCGCGGCCTCGGCCGCGGCTTCGGCCAGCGCCTCACGGCTCGAGACGTTCGGGATTCCGCCCAAGTCGAGCACGCGGCGCAGGCGGCCGGGCGGGGCGTCGGCGAGCAGGCGCACCGGTTTGTCCGTCGCGGGCCGCAGCGCGGCCAGCTCGTCGTCGTCACCGACGACGTAGGAGTCGACGACGGCGTCGAGCTCGCGCGCGAGCGTGCGCGCGCCCCAGCCGTAGCCGTCGTGTTTCACCACCGCGGCGACCGGCGCGCCGAGCGCGGCGAACGCCGCCGCGTTGGCGCGCAGCACCGCCCCGTCGAGCGACTTCTCCGGCCGCACTACTTGAGGGTCGTCGCCGCGATCGGCTCGCCCGAGGGCGAGACGACTTCGACCCGCGCCCCCGCCCGGTAGGCGATGTTGGGGACGAACCAGGCCGTGTAGGTCCGGTACTCCTTGGGCGCCGGCTCGCCGCCGTCGAGCGGCGCGCGCTCGAAGGCGACGATGCGAATGCGGTCGGTGTTCGGCCGGATCGACTCGATGATCTGGATCCAGCCCGTCTCTTTGTGCGGCCCCATCAGCAGCACGACGACGAACTCGTGCCGGAAGTCCGCTTGCAACGCGATGCCGAGCGACTCGAGCGCTCGCCGGTCGCGAACGACGGCGACTTCGCGCGGTCCGACGACGGGAGTCGTCCCGGACCGGACCGTGTTGACCCGCACCTCGCGGCAGCCGGTGAGAAGCACGGCCGCGACCAGGGCGGCGAGGACGCGCCGCATCGGCGAGCGTCGTTCGACAGTTCGGACCGAGGATACCCCGCGGGTGCGACGGAATCGGGTATCCTTCACTCGGGAGTCCGTCCATGCTGATGCTTCTGCCGATCGTCGTCGCGCTTGCCGCAACCGAGCCCGTCCCTGCCGCGAGCACCGCTCCGACCACCTCGTCCGCCCCCACGCCGCTGAAGGAGATCGGCCGCGTTCGCGCGCTGCCGGCCTGCGTGCCGATCGTCGCGCACGCGAACGGCGCGATCTCGCAAGCGCTCGACAACGACCGCACGCTGGCGATCATGACGAACAACTTGCACGCGACCGACTTCGACAAGCTGAACATGCTGCAGCGCCGCAACGCGATCGAAGCGCTGATGAAGCAGGCCGAGGCGATGCGCGTCGCCTCTTCCGCCGGCGACGTCGAGGTGAAGAAGCTCCGCGAGTACGCGGTCAACTCGCCCGACCCGCAGCGCAAGGCCGAGCTCAAAGCGTTCGCCGACGCGCTCGGCGGCGCGCTCTACCGCCAGAAGAAAGCCGCGGTCGAGTTCATGCGCGACGTCACCATCATGCGCGGGCGCGAGGAGGCGCAGGAAGCGCGCGACATCATGCACCGCGACAATCCGGTCCCGCCCTCGCTGATCGCGCAGCAGATGAACGAGACCGCCGCGAACGGCGGGCCGCTGCCGCAGCCGCCGGCGACCTACAACAAGCAGATGCGCCTGATCGGCGACACGCTGAACGAGCTCACGCAAGGAATCTTGGTCGACGAAGGGATCGCCGCCGATCACAGCATCGCGGCGACGTCCGGCTGCTGACGGCATGAGCTCGACGCTCTCGCGCGTCGACGGAGCGCAGAATCCCGGGCCGGCGAGCGGCCCTTTCGCTACGTTGAACGACTATTACGAGCTGGCCAAGCCGCGCATCATCTACCTGCTGCTGGTGACGACCTTCGCCGCGATGGCGATGGCCGCGCGCGGCGTCCCGCCGCTGCTGCTGACGCTCTGGACGCTGCTCGGCGGAGCGCTCTCGGCCGCCTCGGCCGGCGCGATCAACTGCGTGTGGGACCGCGACATCGACCGCTTGATGACGCGCACGAAAGGGCGCCCGGTCGCGCGCGGCGCGATCTCGCCGCGTGACGCGCTGATCTTCGCGGCGCTCGCGCAAATCGCCGGCTTCGCGCTCTTGTACGTGCTGGTCAATCCGCTCGCGGCGTGGCTCTCGCTCGCCGGCAACGCCTACTACGTGGTGATCTACACGATGTGGCTTAAGCGGGTGACGCCGCTGAACATCGTGATCGGCGGCGCGGCCGGCGCGGTTCCGCCGCTGGTCGGCTGGGCGGCCGTCACGGGACACCTCGGCTCGCCCGCGTTCGCGCTGTTCGCGCTGATCTTCTTGTGGACGCCGCCGCACTTCTGGGCGCTCTCGCTGATGACCAACGTCGACTACGACAAAGCCGGAATCCCGATGCTTCCGAACGTCAAAGGCATTCCGCGCACGAAGCGTGAGATCATGATCTACTCGCTGGTGCTGGTCGGCGTCTCGCTCGCGTTCTTTCCGCTGCACGTGCTGGGCCCGTGCTACGGCGGCTGCGCGGCGGTCCTCGGCGCGGTGTTCCTGTGGGATGCGTGGAAGATCCACGGCGACCCGACGAAGCGCGGTGCGCGCGTGCTGTTCAAGTACTCGCTGCTGTACCTGGCGCTGATGTGCGCGGCGATGGTGCTCGACCGCGTCGTCCGCTTGCCGCACATCCTCTGACGCCAGGCGCAAAGGTGGCCGCCGGCGCCGACACGACGGTAGCCGGCCACCGGCTCGACCGCGGGACGTTCCCGCTGCTGCTCACGCTCGGGCTCGGCGTGTTCGCCGGCGCGCTGGATCTCGGCGTGCTCTCGCCGGCGCTGCCGGCGCTCGGCGCGGCGTTCGGCGTCGGTCCGCGCAATCTCGCGTGGGTCTTCACTCTGTACCTGCTTGCCAACGTGGTGTCGATTCCCATCGCGACGAAGCTGGCCGATCGCTACGGCCGGCGCCCGATCTACATCGGATGCGTTGCCGTGTTCGCATGCGGCAGCGTTCTCGCGATCGCTGCGCCGTCGTTCGCGGTGTTTCTCGCAGCGCGGGCGATTCAAGCCGCGGGAGCAGGTGGAATCTTTCCCGTCGCGACGGCCGCGATCGCCGACCGCGTCCCGCCGGACCGCCGCGGTGCGGCGCTCGGGCTCGTGGCGGCGACATGGGGGCTGGCAGCCGTGCTCGGGCCGGTGATCGGCGGTCTGATCACCCACTTCATCTCGTGGCGCTGGGTCTTCGCGCTGAACGTGCCGCTCGCAGCCGTCGTGGTGGTACTGGCGCGCACGCACGTCCCGGCGAACCCGGCGAAAGCGCGCGGCCCGCTCGACGTCGCCGGGATCGCGACCCTTGCGCTCGGCCTGCTCGCGCTGATGGGTTTGTTGACGCGGTTGTACGCGTTCTCCGGGACGGTCGATCCCGCGCTGGCGTGGACGATGGTCGCGGTGGGTGGGATCGCCTTCGCGGCGTTCGCGCTCGTCGAACGCCGCGCCGCGCAGCCGGTGATTCCGCCGGCGTTCTTTCGCGACCGCCAGCTCGTCGTCACCTACGCGCTCGAGGTGCTGATCGGCGCGCTCGAAGGTTCGCTCTTCTTCATCCCGGCGGCGCTCGTCGCCGCGCAACATCTCTCGTACGCCGCAGCCGGCGGCGTCGCGGCGCTCGGCGCGTGCTGCTTCGTCGGCGTGATCCCGCTCTCGGGCAGCGCGCTCGACCGCGTCGGCAGCCGCGTCGTCCTGATGTCCGGAACGGCGCTCACCGCCGCCGGGCTCGCGATCTTCGCCTTCGGGTTCGGCAACATATGGACCGCGCTGCTGGCGATGATCGTGGCCGGCGCAGGATTCGGCGCGCTGCTCGGCGCGCCGACGCGCTACATCGTCACCAGCCACGTCGCGCCCGAGCAGCGCGCGAGCGCCGTCGGGCTGCTCTCCGTGTTCTTGATCATCGGACAGATCGTCGGCGGTTCGCTCGGCGGCGGCGTCGCCGGCTCACACGGCACCCTCGTCGCCGGCTATCGCATCGCGTACCTCGTCTTCGCGGGGATCGCCCTGGGCGCGCTGCTGCTCACCGCCGCGCTCTCATCGCACCGCGCCGAGCTGGCGCGGGCGCGCGCGCACCACTGAGCCAGGGCGACGACTGCCGCTAGACGAAGGATCCGGGTCCTTTGCCGAGCCTCGTCGACGACGCGCCGCGGTGTCACGTCGCGGTCACGAAGGTCGCCAGCCGGTGCAACCTCAACTGCACCTATTGCTACGTGTACAACGCGGGCGACGAGACGTACGCGGCGCAGCCGCGTGTCATGGCGCGCGCGACGGTCGATGCGCTCATCGAGCGCGCCGCCGAACACTGCGCCCGGCACGATCTGGAGTGGTTCGAGTTCGTCTTCCACGGCGGTGAGCCGCTGCTGGCGGGGCCGGAGTTCTTCACCTACTTCGCCGAGCGCGCCGCCGCACGTCTGCCGCCATCGACCGCGCCGCGGTTCAGCATGCAGACGAACGGCACGCTGTTGACCGCGCCCTGGTGCGAGCTGCTCCGCGCGCTCGACGTGCGCCTCGGGATCAGCGTCGACGGCCCGCAAGCGATCAACGACCGGCAGCGCGTCGACCATCGCGGCAAAGGCTCGTACGAGCGCATTCGGCGCGGCTGGGAGCTGGCGCAAGCACACGGCCTCGATCCCGGGCTGCTCGCCGTCATCGACGTGCAGGCAGATCCGCTTGAAGTGTTCGCGCACGTGCTCGAGCTGAAACCGCGCAAAGCCGACTTTCTCTTGCCGCAGGCGAACCACGACAAGCCGCCGCCGCACGCCGCGCCCGGGACGACACCGTACGCCGACTGGCTGTTGCAGGTCTTCGCCGTGTGGATCGACGACGCGACGCCGCCGGTGCGCATCCGGCTGTTCGAGCGGATCGTGCACGCCGTTCTCGGCCTGGCGAACGCGTCCGACGCGATGGGACCCGGCCGCAACGAAGTGCTGGTCGTAGAGACCGACGGCGGAATCGAGCCGGTCGACGTCCTGAAGATCTGCGGTCACGGAATCACGAAGACGCCGCTCAACGTCGCGCGCGACGAGCTCGACGACGCGTTCGCGATCCCGCTGCTGCAGCTGTACCACTTCAGCGGCCGGCGGCTGTGCGCGACGTGCAACGCCTGCCCGATTCGCGAGATCTGCGCGGGCGGCTACCTGCCGCACCGCTTCAGCAAAGCGAACGCGTTCGACAACCCGTCGGTCTACTGCGCCGACCTGCTGAAGCTCATCGCCGGAATCCAGAACTGGGTCGTCGCGCAGCTTCCGGCCGAGCTCACCGCGCGGCTCGGGCTCGTCCCGCTCGCGCCGGCGTAAGCCTCACAACTGCACGAGGTGCAGAAAGCGCGCGATCCCGTCGTGCTCGCCTTCGGCGTGCGCGACCAGCGTGCAGCCGGTTCGCCGGTAGATCTCCCGCCACGCGTCCAGGTTCGCGGGCGGCACGCCTTCGCCGGAGACGACTTGCGCGAGGTCGTGGAGGAGCGTGCGGCGGAAGCGCACCGGCTCGTCGCCGACCGCGCCGAGCCGGCCGTAGTAGTCGAACAGAAATAGGAAACGATTCGGGAAGAGCGCCTGGAGCGCGCGCAAGAAGTCGTCGACCGAACGGCCGCGGTAGCCCGCGGCGTACGCGTTCGCGACGCTGACGGCGGCGAGCGCGTCGACGCTCGCGCGGCGCTCCTCGGACAGCAGCACGCCGACTTCCGCGAGATCGCCGCACACCACTTCGACGCGCCCGTCCAAGCCGCGCGCCGCGAGCAGCTGCCGTGCTGCGCCGACGGCGGCCGGGTTGGCGTCGATTCCGATCCCGTGAAACGCCGGACTGCTCTCCGCGAGTGCGGCGAGCAGCTGACCGCCGCCGCAGCCGACGTCGAGCAGCACGTTGATGCCGAGCTCGCCGGCGAGCGCGACCAGCTCGGGTGCGTTCGAGCCGGTGCTGGCGCGCCGGTACGCGTCGGCGTGCCGCGCGCGGTCGACGAACCGCCCGGCCTCGGCCGGCGCGCGCATCACTTCCTGCAAGTTCAGCAAGCAGGGACCGAAGGCGCCGGCGTATTGATCGAGCAGATACGCGGCCGTCCCGCTCTCGCGGTACGCCGCGCTCGCGGTGAACCGCGCCCCGCGCGGATCGTCGATTCGCTCGACGAGGTCCGAGCGCAGCGCCGCGTACTCGAGCAGCTTCACGAGCGCGCCGGCGTCGAAGCCGAGCCGTTCGGCGAGCGGCACCACGTCTTCGCCGGCGCCGAGCGCGGCGAGGACGCCTTCACGGTGCAAAAAATCGAGCACCGCCGCGACGTACGTCCCTTCCAGCGCGTCGAGCAGCGTGAGGCGCGCGCCGTCGTGCGGAGCGCCGGACATCCCTAGCCGGCGGCGACGAGCGTGCGCCGCGGCAGCTCGCACACGAGCGCGCCGAGCTCGACCAGCGATGCGACGCCGTTCCAATCGGCGAACGGCTCCGTGCATCGCGCGGCTGCCGCGCCGTACTCCCAGTACGACGCCGGCCGCTCGAACGCACGCAGAACGCCCGCGGTCGCCGTGCCGATCGCATAGGTCGCGACGATCTTTTTCCCGGCCGCGGGCGTGCACACGAGCAGCAGCGTCGTGAGCGGGCCGTCGGACGACGTCAGCGGTTCGGCCTCGCCGTGTTCGAACCGCCGCAGCAGCGCAACGCAGTCGTGCACGTCCTCGAGCACGGCGGCGCGTGCGCTCAGCCGCAGCGCGACGTCGCGCGGGTCGCCGTGCGCGCCCAAAAGCGGGGGCGCATTCGGCTCGCGCGCGGCGCAAATCGCATTCGACGCGTGCGCGTAGCGAAACAGCGAAACCAGCTGGTGGCGCGCGCCGAAGCGCGCGGTGAGGAACGCGATCAGGTCGGACGCGCTCGCGCCGTCCGCCGTGACGGCGCGCTCCCCGTACCACTCGTACGCTTCGCGCATGAAGTGGGCGAGGCTCCCGCCGAACGCGCGCAGCGCGCACACCGCGGCCGGGCGGCCCAGCGTGCAGAGCGCGATCCAGGCCGACGCAACGAAGACGTTTCGCGCGCGCGGGAGCACCGTCGCAAAGTGCTGGTGGTTCGCGAAGATCGCCGGCTCGGCGGCGAGCAGCGCGCCGTCGTCCGGGTGCAGGCGCGGAAAGTTGAAGTCGGTGACGTAGCCATCGAAGCGCAGCGCGGCGTGGTGCTCCTCGATCAGCTGCGTGCCGGGCTCGGGGGTGAGCAGATGGATCTGCGAGGTCGTCCGCGCACCGGGCCGGCACCACAGGCGGCCGGCCATCTCGAGCGTCGCGTCCTGGTCGGCGCGCTCTTCGTCGGGATAACCGATGATGAACGAGGCGGTCGAGCGTATTCCGTTCGCGTCGCAGGCGTCGAGCACCGGCTCGACTTCGGCCAGATCGAGCCGCTTGCGCGAGCGCCGCTGCATGCGCTCGCTGCCCGCTTCGATCCCGAAGTAGATGCTGCGGCAGCCGGCACGCGCCATCGTCGACAGCAGCTCCGGATCGACGCAGTCGGTGCGCGCCGAGCAGCCCCACGTGTACGTGCGGTCGAACAGCGCCTCGCAGAACGCGCGCACCTTCGTGCGGTTCACCGTGAACAGGTCGTGGTTCAGCTTGAAGTCGCTGAACCCGTAGGTCCGGTGCAGGTGATCCATCTCGGCGAGCAGCCGCGCGACGCTCTTGAGCCGGTAGCTGCGCCCGAAGAACGACGCGGTCGAGCAGAACGTGCAGCTGAACGGACAGCCGCGACCGGCCTCGACGCGGATCGTTTCGAGCCCGAGCTCGCCGATCGGATAACAGTCATACGCCGGGACGGGGAGCCCGTCGAGGTCCTGCACGATCGGGCTCGCCGCGCCGCAGACGAGCTCGCCCGCCGCCCCGCGGTACGAGACGCCGGTGAGCTCACCGAAATCGCGTTCGTGAACCCGCGCGAGGAGCGGGAGCAGCGTCTCCTCGGCTTCGCCGCGCACGACGAAGTCGAACTGCGGAAAGCGATTCACGATCTCGCGGTGGAGGATCGTCGCGTGCGGTCCGCCGAGCAGAACCGGCAGCGCGAGATCGATCTGCTTCAGCCGGCGCGCGACGTTGACGACGCAGTGCATGTTGCAGCCCAGCGCCGTGAAGCCGACGACGTCCGGTCCGCGCGCTGCAATCTGCTCCGCCATCGCCGAGTAGAGCGAAGCGTCCAGCGCGAGCTCGCCGCGCGTCAGCGCCAGCTTCGGGTCGTACACCTGCGCGTCGACTCCGGCGCCGCGCGCGACGGCGACCAGCGAGAGCAGTCCGAGGTGCGGCTGCAGGTCGAACACCGGCGCGCTCGCCGTGCCTTCGTAGAGCAGGTTGTCGACGAAGACTACGCGCACGCGGCGCCGCTCGTGATGAACCCTTGCGCCGCGGCGTCGGCGAAGAACTCCTCGACGCGCGCCGGCACCAGCTTGCCGAACCCCAGCGCGGCGACGGCGGCGGCGACGTCGTGCGCACTGCGCCGCCCGTCGACGAGCGAGAGCAGCAGCCAGGTGAGCTCGTCGACTTCGAAAAACGCGACCTCCGCGCGATCCGGCATGCGCCGGTAGAGCAGGATCTGCTCGCGCAGCACCACGTCCGTCGCGAAGTCGAAGCGCCGGGCGCGCAACGCCGCGCACGCGCGCCCGACGTCGACGCCGTAGCGGTTGAACGCCGCGCCGCCGCGCCAGCGCAGCGCCTTGCCCGGGCCGAAATCCGGCGCGTCGGCCGTGGTCGTAAGGCGGTGCACCGTCGACTCGTGCAGCAGCACGCCGCGCAGCAGCGCGCGCATCTCGGCCGGCCGCTCTGCGACGAAGTCGTCGAGCTGCCGGCCGAGCAGCTCGATGCGGCGCTGGTCCGAGAGTGGACCCTGCGCGCGCTCCGCCGCGAACGCCGGCGCGTAGGCGGCGAAGAAGTCGATCTCGGCGCCCAACAGCGCGAGCAGTCGGAACGTGCACGGCAGCACGGTGCGCAGCGGGTTGTGCTTGACCTTGGTGATGAACCCGGCGAACAGCGCCAGCTTCTTCAGATCGGCGCCCTCGAACACAGCCGTTTCGTCCGCGCGCGCCGCCGCCAGGAACGCCGGCTCGCTCAGGCAGCGCGCTACGAAAGCGTGAGCGCGGTCGGCGTCCACGTCGGCTCACGCCGGTGCGCGGCTGCGGCGATGAGGCTGCGCGCGCGGCCAACGTCGCCCTCGACGATCTCGAGCGGGAAGCCGGCGTCCCAGTTGTACTCGATCGTCACCGCGCGCGGCATCGTGCGCGCGAGTAAACGCTCGAGCAGCTCGAACACGACCGGCGGCGCCGGCTCGACGTGATCGTCCCACGCGACCCCCGACTGCTCGCGCGCGCCCGACAGGTGAACTTCCACCACGCGCTCGAGCGGCAGCGCGTCGAGCGCTTCGAACGGGTCGGCGCCGGTGTTGCGGCAGGTCGCCCACAGGTGCGCGAGGTCGAGCAGCAGCAGCACGTCGTCCGAGCGCGCGCACAGCTCGCACAGGAACGCGAACTGCGACATCGTGCTGCCGGGCATCGTGAAGTAGATCGGTCCGTTCTCGAGCAGCACCGGGAGCCCGAAGCGCCGCGTCCACGCGCCGAGCGCGGCGGCGACGCGGTCGATCACCGCGGCGCTGAGCTGCGGGCTGACCGTGTAGCCGACGTTGAACGGCGCGGCGGGAGCGCTTCCCGCGGTGAACGCGGGGTGCTCTGCGTATTCGCGCAACACGCCGTCGGCGCGCACGTACGCGAGGTGCTCGCCGAGCCACGGCGTCTTCGTCTCGGTGATCCAGCGCTCGAGCTGCTCGACGGTCTCCGCCGCGGGCGGAACGTTCCCGGCCAGCGACAAGCTCGCGCAGTGCAGAACGAGCGGCGTCTCCCGGCAGTGCTGCGCCACGTCCGGCGTGCCGGCGAGCTGCTCGAACGCGATCTCGACGAAGTCGACCAGTCCCGGCGCTGTTGCGAGCAGCGTTCGGGTGTACGGGCTGTAGGCGACCCCGACCGCGGTGCTAGTCGATCCTTTGGTCGAAACCACCGTCGCTGCCGAGCGCGAAGCCTTTGAGCTCAGAGGTGATCGTGAGCTTGCCGCGCTTCTCGATGCACTCGTGGATCTTCGCCTTCGTCGCCTCGTCGGTGATGTTCACTTCGACGTGATACTTGTGCCCGGTGTCTCCGGACCGTCCTTCACTCGCCATGGAGGCCCCCTTTCGTGCGGCAGTGACGTTCCGCAATCTTAGCTCAAAGCGCTGCCCGAGGCAAGCGTCTCGGCCGCTAGACCCCGTGAGCGAAGATCTTCCGCGCGAACCGGTAGACGAGGTATGCGAACGCGCCGAACACCAGCAGCAGCACGGCGAGATCGGTCAGCCCGCTGAACCCCGCGACGCCGTCGCCGAACAATGCGACGGCCCGCGACGAGAGCCAGAGGTTCAGCCGCGCGACCGGGTTGACGGCGCGACCGTTCGCGTCGACCTGCGCCAGGATCTGCGCGGGCAGCCAGGACGGGTCGGGGAACATCTCGGCGATGCGGCCGTCGCGGTCGACGATCACCGTGTTCTCGGCGTGGATCAGCCCGCCGTTCGGATCGGGGAACGCTGCGACGCCGAAACCCGCGGCGAAGTCGAGCGTCGGTTCGGCGTCGCCGACGACGAGGCTCCAGCGCTTCGGATCGGCGCCGAACGTCCGCGCGTAGCGCGCGAGCACCGGCGGGCGGTCGTAGGCGGGATCGAGCGTCACCTCGACGAGGTGCAGGCTGCGCCCGCCGCGCTGCTGCTGGAGCTGGCGGAACTTCGCGCTGATCAGCGGGCACATGCGCGCGTCTTGGCAGCGCGTGTAGATGAACGACAGCACGACCGCCTGGCCGCGCAGCTGCGAGAACCGGAACGGCTTGCCGTTCTGATCGACGAACGGCGTGTCGGGCACGAGCTCGCCGACGTGCAGCTGCTTCACATGACGCGCGCCGGCGTTCTCGGTGAGCGCTTGCGCGGCGCCGCTGCGCACGTTGCGCAGCGTCCAGGGTTCCGTGCGCGTGTCGACGTCGGCGTCGATCACCGCGCCGGGCTGAAGCTGCGCCGCACGTTCCTTCGGCACAATGCGAAACGGCATCGTCATCGCCGGCATCGCGCCGAACGCGTCGTGGCGCACGATCGCTTCGCCGGTCTTGGGCGTCACCGCCAGGACGACGCCGTGCAACTGTGCCGTGCCGCTCGCGCAGGCCGGGAACGGCAGCGCGAGGGCTGCTGCGAGTGCGAGCACCACGGCGGCGAAGGCCGGCCGGCTCACGTTTGGCATTGTCTATTTTTTCGCGGCCGGCGCACCGTTTCCGGCTGGGAAGCGGCGATCCGCCGCCGAAGCTGCGCCTGCTCGGCGAAACGCCGAGACCGCAATTGTCACTCCGATATACAGCTCAAGGAGACGTGAATGAACGAGAACGACACGCCGATCTCACGCGGCGGCATGCTCCAAAGAATGGCCGTCGCCCCGATCGCGATCGGCGCGTTTGCAGCCCTGCAGGCGGAGGCCGACGCCGCCGCCTCGATCGACAAGAAGACAGCCGCCTACGTCGACCATCCGAATCACGGCCAGCAGTGCTCGGGCTGCAACCTCTTCCTGCCCGCGAAGAAGAACCCGATGAAGTCCGACGGAGCTTGCAAGCTGGTCAAAGGCAGCATCAGCCCGCACGGCTGGTGCAAGTTCTACTCGCCGAAGCCGCACCACTAGCGGCAGAACCGGCCGAACCGGGGGCGTTTACTTGCGAACGTTCCCCGGGTTCGCCGTCTGCGGCGAGCTGGCGTTCAGGGCCAACTCGTCCGCCGAGGGATAGGTGGACCACCCGCCGATGTTCCAGCGGCCGTCCGCGTAGTAGCTGCTCGCGGTGGGCCCGTTCGCGGCCTTGGTGAAGTCGTTGCACAAGGCAGGCTTGTCGGTGGGCACGATGCTTCTCCTCTTGGAACGGCTTGGAACGGCGGCGCGGGACGCCGAACGCGGCTGATGGCGGTATTATACCCGAACCCGGGTACGGAACGGTTCCGCGGGCGTTGCCCGCTCCCGCGCGCTTGGCCGCCGGGACCGGACGCGCCGGCCGGGAGGTCGAAGTAACGCTGATGCCCACCCAAGACGAAGTTCGCGAAGCGCTGCGCGACGTGCAGGACCCCGAGCTCATGATGAGCATGGTCGACCTCGGGCTTATCTACGGCATCGACGTCGCGGGCGAACAAGACGAAGACGTGAAGGTCACCATGACCTTCACCTCGCCGATGTGTCCGGTCGGTCCCGAGTTCAAGAAGTCGGTCGAGGACAAAGTCAGCTCGCTGGAGGGCGTCAAGTCGGTCGCGGTCGAGATCACCTTCACGCCGCCGTGGGATCCGCGCATCCATGCCAGCGAGGACGCGAAATTCGACCTCGGAATCTGGTTCTAGCCGGCGCCCGCGCGAAGCAGCTCGACGATCGCCGCACCGCCCAGATCGTGCGCGGAGGCGAAGCCCAGCACGAGGCGGCCGCTCAGCGGCGCCAGCGAAACCGCTTGAAAATCCGGCAGCCTTCGTAACACGCGCACCGTTCCGCCCTGGCGCTGCTCGAGCGCCGACCAGATCGCTTCGGCCGGCGCCGACTCGGCCGCGTGCGGCCACACCGACACCGCAACCGACAAGCGCGTTCGCGTGTACGCGTCGCGCCGTTCCGCCTCGTCCTCGACGAGCAGCACGGACGCGGGCCGCCGCGCCGCCAGGTTCGCGGCGTGCGCGGCCAGCCGGCTCACGACGATGCCGAACGCGCCGCCGGCGGGCGCGAACGGCACGTAGCTCAGCACTGGGACGCCGCTCTCGTCGATGGTCGCCAGCGCGAGCCACGACTGCGCCGCGATCAGCCGAGCCGCGGCGCCCCGGCGATCTTCTCCCTCCATGCAGCGCGATTCGACGACGGCGCCGGAGAAGCGTTCTCCGGGCCGCGCCGCGCGCTCAGCCGCCGCGCTCCTCGGGGCTCGGCGGGAGCGGAAAACCGCACAGCTCGCAATTTCGCAGACGGCGCGGCGGCGGTGGCTGTGGGGCCGGTGCGGGGGCGACCGGGACCGCGACCACCTCCGCTTCGAGCGCCGTGACGAGGCGGAGGGCGTCTTCCTCGGAGAGTGCCCCGGCCGCGCGCCCGTACGAGCTCGGATAGTACCAGCCGTGGACCAGGAGGGCGAGGCGTTCCTCGCCGCGGCGCTCGACCTCCGCGGCCAGCTCGGCCGGGGTCAGTCCCGACGCTGCCAGGGGCAGTAGCCCCCGCGCGCTCGCGGCGTGCACCGCGCGCAGCCACAGGACGGCCGCGCTCGGGCTCACCGGCGCGCTCCGCGAGAGCCCGGCAGGGCGTGGCGCAGCAGGAACACCACCGCGAGCGCCGCCACGGCGAGCGCGTCGATGACGAGAGCCGGCAGGGTCAGCAGGCCCCACAGCGTCGGCGGTTGCGCCGGCCCGGCGCCGATCGAAGCCGCACCGGGCGGAGCGGCAACGGGGCGCGGCGTTGCGGCGCTGGCAGCGGTCGGCGGCGCGCCGAAGCGCGCGGGCGGCGCCGTTGCCACCGCGGCGGGGCCGGCCGCGCGTGGATGGCGCGGCAGCGTCGCGAGCCATGCCAGGAGGAGCGAGAGCACGAGCGCGGCGAGCGCGACCGCGGCGAGCGCCAGCGCCGAGCGGCGCTCCCCGCTAGTCGAGCCGGCAAATGACGGCATGGTGATGCGAACGGTCCAGCAACGGCACGATGCTCTGAGGCAGCGTCAGCACGCCCCGGGGGCGCGCCAGCAGCTCGGCTCGCCGAATGCGGCCGGCCACCACGCAGACGCCGAGGTAGGCGACGGCGAGCGCGGCGATCTCCGCCCGAACGGCCGGCGCCAGCGCCGCGGCGTCGAAGCCCGCGGCGTACGCGCACGCGAGCAGCAGCGCAGCGAGCGCGCCCCACGTCAACACCTGCGCGCGAAGGCGCCAGACCGGCGCGATCGCCCACACGGCGGCGAGTCCGGCGGCGGCCGCGAGGATGCCGCCGGCCAGCCGCAGCACGACCGGCGGATACGCCGGCATCCGTTCGCCGAACAAGACGCCGACCGCGAGGGCCGGCAGCGCGGCGCGAGCGCGTCCGCCGCCGCTCAGCGCGAGCGCCGCCCCGGCGAGCAGCGCGGTCACGATGACCCCCAGATCCAGGCGCGTCCACAGCGCGGGGATCGCCACCAGCGCGAGCCCGGCGAGCGCGGCGCGCCAGCTCGCCGCGGCGCCGTGCCGGGTCGACCACGGCAGCGCGCGCGCCCCCGCGACGGCCAGCACGGCGAACGCCCACACCGTCGGCCACTCGCCGCGCGCGTTGAGCGCGCCCGCGCCGGTCACCGCGGCGTATGCGGCGGCCGCGACCACGGCCGTCGCGACGTGCAGCAGCCGGTCCGAGGCGAGCACCTCGAGCCGCACCTCGGCTTGCGCGTCGTCGGTGTACCGGGCGATCTCCGCCTGCGCCCGCAGCAGGTGCGGTTCTTTGCCGTAGAACGCCGGGTCGGCGCGGCGCAGCCAGTCGATCACGCTCCGACGACCTCGCGGGTGAAGACCGGGACGTGGTCGGGCGTCAGCGTCACCATCGAAAGCCGCTGCTGCTCCAGCGCTTCGCGCGAGCGCAGGCTCACGAAGATGACGGCCGCGCCGTGGCGGCGGACTTCGCCGAGCAGTGCGCGCACGACCGTCGCGCGGTCTCCGCGCAATCCGACGTGCGCCAGCTCGCGGTCGAGACGATCGAGATCGGCGTCGAGCGGCCGCACCCGGAGCGACAAGAGATCGTGCTTTCCGCGCTGGCAGACGAACCGCACGGTCAGGCGCCGCGCCGCGAACGCGCGGCACAGCGCCGAGACGAACGCGATCGCTTTCTCGAAGCGGTAGCGGTGCAGCTCTTCGTTGCCGTCGAGCGGCGGCGCGGTGTCGAGCACGACGCTCAGATCGTCGCGGCTCGGATCTCTGAACTCGCGCACGAAGAACTGGTTCGGATCGGGCGCGCGCAGCGAGAGCACGCGATGGATCGTCTTCGGCGAGTCGCCGGGCCGGTATTCGCGCGAGCCGACGTACTCCTCGATCGCCGCCGGCAGCATCTGAAAGCGCGCGCCGGCGACGTGCCGCCCGGCGAGCAGCGCTTCGACGAACGGGTGCAGCTGATAGACCGCCGGCAGGACGTTGACGGCGTAGACTCGGTCGAAGAGCGCGGTCGCGCGTATCGCGCTGCCCGGAAGCTCGACGGCGGCGCGGAACGGTCCGACGAGCAGCGTCCCGCGCTGCTTCGCCATCACCTGCCAGTGGGTCGTCGTGGCGCGGCCGACCCCGAGCATCGGAATCTCCGCCCACGGGCCGACGTCGAGCGCGACGCCGGCGGCCGAGATGCGCGCCTTCGTCAGGACGCCGATCGCCGGAAACAGACGCCCGACGTTGGCGAGCGTGAAGCCCAAGCGAAACGTGCTCAGCGCGCGGGTGTGCGCCGGCAGCTCGGCGCCGGCGGCGCGCAGCGCGCGCGCCGCGGCATACGAAATCGTCGTCGCCAGCGCGACCCACAGCAGCGGAAACGCGCCGGCGAACACGACCAGCGCGCGCAGCGCGGGGTGCGCCGTTCCGGCGAGCGCGAGCACGACGAACGACAGCGCGAACGCGGCCAGACCGGCCGGCGGCGCGAGCGTCAAGTCGATGCGGGACGCGCGCTCCATCTCCGCGCCGTTCAGCGGGGAGCCGGGATCAGCTCGACGAGCCGCTTCACGATCTGCGTCTTCCACTCGGTCATGCTCATGACCGATTCCGGCATCATCTTCGGGATCACGCGGTGCGGCAGCGTGTGCACGAACAGCGCCTTGACGTCGTCGGGGACGACGTATTCGCGCCCTTGCACGAGCGCGTACGCGCGGGCGAGCTGCATCAGCTGCAGCGCCGCGCGCGGGCTCGCGCCGAGCGCGAGCTCCTCCGCCACGCGGCTTTGCCGCACCGCCGCCGCGATGTAGCGCAGCAGCCGCTCGTCGACGACGACGTGCGCGACGAGCGCGATCAGCGAACGCACGCGCTCGACGGAGAGCACTGCGCCGACGCGGTTCAGCGGATCGTCGGCCATCCGGTCGCCGAGGATCTCGACCTCTTCGCTCTCGCTCGGATAGCCGGGCGAGAGCAGGAGCTGGAAGCGGTCGAGCTGCGCTTCGGGCAGATCGTTCACGCCGGAGTGCTCGATCGGGTTCTGCGTCGCGATCACCATGAACGGATCGGGGAGCGGGTAGGTGCGGCCGTCGACGGTGACCTGCGTCTCGCCCATCGCTTCCAGCAGCGCGCTCTGCGTGCGCGGCATCGCGCGGTTGAGCTCGTCCGCGAGCACGATGTTCGCGAACACCGCGCCCGGGACGAAGCGCTCCTTGCGCGGGTCGACGTAGCCGGTGACGTCGACCGGCAGCAGATCGGGCGTGCACTGGATGCGCTTGAAGTCGCACGAGATCGAGCGGGCCAGCGTGCGCGCGAGCATCGTCTTCGCGACGCCCGGCCGGTCTTCGAGCAGCACGTGACCGCGCGAGAGCAGCGCCGCGACGACGAGCCGCACGACCTCGCGCTTTCCGACGATGACGCGTTCGATGTTGGCGATGAGCCCTTCGACGTCGGCGTGGGCCGCTTCGAAGGTGGCGTCGCGCGTCACTTCGCGCTTCCGTGCGGCTCGTGCGCGGGGACGAGCGCGGTCGGCAGGCTGCCGGAGACGAGCGGGACGATCCACCGCGACGCCAACGCGAGGATGAACGCGACGGCGATGATGCCGGCCGCGACGGCGATCGCCGAGGTCGAGTCGAGATCGGCGGCCAGCCGTTTGCCGACGGCTCCGAACAGCGCAGCGATTCCGGCGTCGCCGCCCATCACGGCATCGCGCGGATGGAACAGGTACAGCACCAGAAAGACGCCGAACCAGCGCGCCCCGCCGCCGACGATGCGCGCCGGCTGCGCGCTCCACGTCGAGCGCGGCCAGATGCGCGCCGCGGCGACGCGCGCCAGGAAATCGGCCGCGGCAAAGATCGCCATGACGCCGGCGAGCGCCGAAGCGGCGAGCACCGCGTTCGCGAACGTCACCCCGCTCTCGTAACCGGCCGCCACGAACGGCAACAGCACGAGGAATGCGAGCGCGCCGGCGGCGAGCGCGTCGGCGGCGCGTCCGAACGCTTCGGTTCGCGCGTGCAGCCGCGCGCAGCGCGCGCAGCGCAGCTCGGGATCGAAATCGTCCGCGCCGCCGCGCGCGAACACGAGAAACCAAGCGCCGAGCGCAGCGGCCTCGAGCACCAGCAGCAGCGCGAACGGCACGTAGCGCGGCACCACCGGGACGAGACCGAGCGGCGATTCCGCCGCGCTCACGTTGCGCGAGCCTTGAGCAAGGGCATGGGTCTTCCTATTCCCGGCGAAAAGCGGCGTCATGGGCCCGGACGAACCGATCGAGCTGCCGGGGCTGTCGGCACAGCGCAGGGGTCCGAGCGCGGCGGTCTGCGCGAGCGGACACGTCCTTGCGTGGTTCGTCGAAGGCCCGATCGAAGAGACCTATTGCCCGAAGTGCGGCGATCCGATCCTGTTCGCGTGCGAGGCGTGCGGGCGGCCGTTGCCTCCCGACGCCGAGATGCTCCAGTGGGTGCCGTATCACGGAAACTGCATCTACTGCGGCCAGCCGTATCCGTGGCGAGCGGCGGAGATCGAGCGCGCGAAACGCTCGCTGGCGGAATACGCGGAGACCGAGCACTGGAGCGAGCCGGTGCAGGCCCGCGCGAACGAGCTGCTCGCCGACGTCGCGGCGGACCGGATCGCGCCCTCGGCCGTCGTCGCCGGGGTGAAGTGGCTCGAGCAGCACGCCGGCGAACATGCGCCGGCGACGATCCTCGACGCGATCGAACGGCTCGGAAGCGCGACGCTCAAACAAGCGCTGCGGCCGAGCTTTCCGGGGATTTTCTAAGCACCCGCATCGGGCGCGTAGTCTTCCCCGTTGGCGCGGTAGATGTCGGCGACCGACACCGGGGCCGCCGGAAACATCGACGTGGTGACGATCAGCATCGCCGCGTCCTTGTTGACGCCGTGCTCGGCGTTGAACGTCTCGACCGCCTTTTGCGCGGCGGCATAGTCGGTGCCGTAATCCCAGTCCGTCGCCCGAAAACCCGGCTCGTGCGCCGTCACGAAAGCCGGGTAGAAGTGGCGCTCGCCGTCGGCGTGGCTCCTGCTCAGGTTCTCGGTGACGAAAAGGCAAGCCGGCTTGCCGTCGATCGTGTACATGTCGTCGCTTCTTACGTCAGCGCCCGCGCGACGGCGCAAAAGCGACGAACCGGATGCTTCGCTTCACGCTCATCAGGACGTCGAGCGCGTCCGAGGCTTGGGTGAACTCGCCGAGCGCCTCGAACGCTTGCGCTTGACCTCGCCAGGCCTGGGCGAGGATGATCTGCCGGTCGAGCTCGTCGACGTCGTCGAGCGCTTCCGCGCGCGCCACCGCGTCCTTGAGGCGCGCGAGCGCGCGCTCGTAGTCGTGCATCTTCAACAGCAGCAGCCCGTAGCCGAGAAACGCGAGGGCCGCTTCCTGCGTCGTCAACTGCGCGGCGACGGCGATCTCCAGCGCTTCGGTCTGAATGAACTCCGCCTCCGGGAGCGCGTCGGTGCTCTCCAGGATCCCGGCGTACTGCAAGAGCGCGCGAAACAGGGTCACCGACGCCGGCGGAAGCGAGGCGCGAGCCGCGCTCATGACGCGGCGCATCAAGTCGACGGCCGTCTTCGGTTCGCCGAGCAGCACCAGCGCCTGCGCGTGGCGATACGCCTCGTCGCGGCGTGCGGCCCCAGCGTCGCCGTCGTTCGCACCGTCGTTCATCTGCCGGCCCACCCTCACGCATCCGATTTCGCAGCATGCTCGCGGCCGGTCGCGTCCTACGCGGCGGCGCGCCGAGTCCGGTACGCCCAGCCGACCGCGGCACCCGTCAACAGGAAGCCGCCGACGAAGTTGCCGATCGTCACCGGCAGCTCGTTCCACAGCCACCAATCGGTCAGCGTGATGTGGGCTCCGTAGAGCATCGCGGACGGCATGACGAACATGTTGACGACCAAGTGCTCCCAGCCCATCGAGAAGAACATGTAGATCGGGATGAACGTCGCGATCGCTTTGCCGATCACCGAGCGGGTCGTCATCGGCAGGATCACGCCGAGCGTCACGAACCAGTTGCAGAGAATGCCCTTCACGAACGCCGTGAACTGGCCGCTCAGGCCGAACGGCTCGTAGTGCACCGTCTTCGCCAAGGCGGTTTTGATCATCACGCCGGAGATGCCCGGCGCACCCGGTGCGCCCGTCGTCGGGTTGGGCGGGCCGATCGTCGTATCAGGCGTGTTGCCGACCGTCGTGAGCGCCGCCCACAACAGCCAGGCGACGATCAAGCTCCCGATCAAGTTCGCCACGTACACCAGCGAGATCGCTCGCATCATCTTCGCGAACGTCGTGCGGCCTTCGAGAAACGCCAGCGGCACGTAGCAGAAGTAGCCCGTCGCAAGATCGAGCTGGAGCAGGTTGATGATGACGAATCCGGTCGGGAAGAGCAGCGCGGCGAGGATCGGGATCATCCCCTGCGACGTCCCGAAGAACGCCATCGCCGTGCCGTAGGCGAGGAACGCCCCGCCGAGCGCGCCGCGGAGCAGAATTTGCCCGGCGGCAAGATTGCCTTTCGCGGCGCCGGTCTCGATCATCGTGTCGACGAGCTGGGGCGGACGGACGTAGTCCAGGACCGGCGTGCCGTGATACGTGCCGTGGTCCGACGGGGATGCGGGAACCGGACTGCTGAGTGGGTCGGCGGTCAGCGTTTCTCTCAATGAACAGACCTCCAGCTAAGAGCGCGAGGCCCTTGTGTAGGGCACCCTACGCGAAGTTCGCGG
Organism: Candidatus Eremiobacterota bacterium; assembly: GCA_019235885.1. Taxonomy (GTDB): domain Bacteria; phylum Vulcanimicrobiota; class Vulcanimicrobiia; order Vulcanimicrobiales; family Vulcanimicrobiaceae; genus Vulcanimicrobium. Next base: position 64,588 of record JAFAKB010000011.1, read on the forward strand.
GCGACGGTTCCGTCAACGAGTTACGAGTGTTGCGAGCGCGCGATCGCGCGGCGAGGCGGCCGGCACGTTCAGGTGCCGGCGCCTTCGTTACCCTGTCTCTCCTCGCTCTCCGGATCGCCGCCTCCCTGAAGCGGCTCGGGCGCCGGCCCGGTGCCGCCCAGCTCGCCCTCGTCCGTGTCCGGAGGAACGTTGCCCGGAAGAACCTGCTCGCACCAAGGGATGCTCAGTTCGGGCGGGAGCAGGGTCGGCGGATCGAGCGTTTGCATGGGCGCACCTTCAGAAGCAGTGATGATACGGAGAAAACCGGCTCAGCCGCGCAGGTACGGCACGTCGGGTCCGATGCGCTGGCTGCCGGCCGGCGCGGCGTACGGCGTGGTCCGATTGCGGTACCAGATCACGACCTGGTAAGGCCGGAACAGATACGTGAGCGGCAGCGTGACGATGTGGATCAGGCGCGTGAACGGGAAGAGCGCCAGGATCACGAACGCGTTGAGCATGTGGATCTTCACCGGCAGCGGCATCGCCGTGACGTACTGAATCTGCGGATTGAACGCGGCCAGCGAACGCAGCCACGGCACCGAGGTGTGGAGATACCACTCGGAGCCCCAGCGGTAGAAGTACGCGATCCAGAAGCCCATCACGACCTGCAGCGCGAGCGCCGCGAGGAGTATCCAGTCCATCGGCGTGGTGACGAAGCCCACCCGCACGTTGCTCAGCCGGCGGAAGATCAGGATCGCCAGCCCGAGCACGGCCATGACCGCCAGCGCCAGGCCCGTCACTTCGAGCACGTAGAGCCGGGTCTGGTCGGCGATCAGCGCCGCCCACAGCCCGGGGAAGAGAAACCCGAGTATGTGCGGGATCAGGATCAGAATGATCCCGTAGTGCCACATCGTCGATCCCCAGAACAGCAGCCGGTTCTCCAAGAACTGCGAGGACTGGCTGGAGACCGAGAACCGGTCGCCCCCGTACCGGTACAGCGCGACGATCACGCATACCGCGAGTGCCATGTAGGGGAAAACTGCCCACAGGAACAGGTCTGACAACATGGTTTTCCTCTCCTCGGACGGGTGTGGCTCTACGAAACCAAGCGCGTGGAATCGGGCAGCGGAATCGATACGGTTTCAGCCGGGCTGCCGTAACGCGCTTGGAGCACCCGGCGCAGCGCGCGCAGCACGTTGCGATAGTTGTCGCCGAGGTCGAACAGAACCGGCGGGATCTCGTCCGCTTCGGCCGGATCGGGCTCCGCCTCGACGGTCATCGGCTCGAGCGTGCGAACCAGCGCTTCACGCCCGATCTCGCCGATGAGCTCGGGGTCCGGACACACCGCCATGAAGCGCAGCAGCACCGCGACGTGGTCGGGCAGCTCCACGCCCGAGTCGAACTCGTAGCGGCGGTACAGGTCCTTGAGCTCGAGCATCAAGGCGCTGCGCTTGTAGTCTTCGCCGAACAGGTGGTACCCGATGTACGGGTGGCACGTGGCGTCGAGGTCGAAGGTGGCGGTGAAGACCTCCTCCACGATGTCGGGCGGCGTTCGGTCGGCGAACGAGGCGAACCCCTCGATGAGCGCAGCCGCTTCCGCGTTCTCCGGCGCGACCTGCGCGACGCACTCCCGCGCCGTCTGCGCAAGCCGGGGGTGCGGGTACTCGAGGAGTTCCGCAAACAACTCGAGTACCCGCGACGCCCTCGCCGTGTCCTCGGCGGTCACCATCTGCGCGCCGGCGCCTCGCGGTAACCGAATCCGGCGGCGGGTTTGTGCGTGTACGGATCGAGGCTCTGCTCGATCGCTTCCTCGCGGGCGAACGCCGGGATCACGAACCGCTCTTCCATCGTCGGCAGCGAGGTAAGGTTGAAGATGGCCTCGGCTTCTTCGGGCGTGGTCTTGCCGATGCGGAGCGCCTCCGCGGCTTCGGCGGCGGAGATGTCCTTGACGCGCTGCGAGCGCTTGTACAGACGCACCGCGATCTGCTTTTTGTAGACCTCGCGGATGATGTCTTCGTTACCGGCCGTGAACAGGCTCGCCATGTAGCGGATCGGGATGCGCGCCTGCTCCAGCGAGCTGAGCATCTGGCCCAGCCCCTCGACGCCGGAGCTGTCGTAGATGCCTTCCTTCATCCGCCCCAGCACGGGCAGCATCGGCGGCACGTAGAACAGCATCGGAAGCGTTCGGAACTCGGGGTGCAGCGGGAGCGCGAGCCCCCACTTCTTCACGAACTTGTACGTGGGCGAGTTCTGCGCCGCTGCGATCTGCTGGTCGGTCACGCCGTTCGCCTTCGCGGCGGCGATGATCGCCGGGTCGAACGGATCCTGGATCATCCGCCGCATCGCGGCGACGAGATCCTTGTCGTCGTTCAGCGCCGTCTCGGTGATGCGATCGGCATCGTACAGGATCAGGCCGAGGTACCGGATGCGCCCGACGCAGGAGTGGAAGCACGCCGGAGCTTGTCCCGTCTCCAAGCGCGGGTAGCACAGGATGCACTTCTCCGACTTGCCCGTCGACCAGTTGTAGTAGGTCTTCTTGTAGGGGCAGCCCGAGACGCACATGCGCCAAGCGCGGCATTTCTCCTGACTGATGAGGACGATCCCGTCCTCGCCGCGCTTGTAGATCGCGCCGGACGGACACGCGCCGACGCAGCTCGGGTTCAGGCAGTGGTTGCAGATGCGCGGCAGGTAGAAGAAGACGAGCCGTTCGACTTCGTTGAGCTGCTCGCGCTCGTGGTCGGTCAGCTTCTCGAGGTTCACGTCGTTGCTGGCGTAGACCGGCGAGCCGCCGAGGTCGTCGTCCCAGTTCGGGCCCGCCTCGATGTCCATCGGCTTGCCGGTGATCAGCGAGATCGGGCGCGCGGTCGGCTGATCGTCACCTTCCGGCGCGTTGAACAGCTCGTCGTACTGGTACGTCCACGGCTCGTAGTAGTCGTCGATCGTCGGCAAGTTCGGATTGTAGAAGATGTTGCCGAGCCCTTCGGTGCGGCCTTGCAGCCGCAGGCGGAGCCGGTCGCCGTCCTTCACCCAACCGCCTTTGTACTTTTCTTGGTTTTCCCACGTGGTCGGATAGCCGGTCCCCGGCTTCGTCTCCACGTTGTTCCACCACATGTACTCGGTGCCCTTACGGTCGGTCCAGATGTTCTTGCAGGCGATGCTGCAGGTGTGGCAGCCGATGCACTTGTCGAGGTGGAAGACCATTGAAACTTGCGCGCGAATGTCCATGGTTACCACTCCAGCTTTTCGAGGGCGCGCACGCAGGCGTGCGTGTCTCGGGTGAAGATTCCGATCGGTCCCCAGTAGTTGAAACCGAAGGTCCATTGCCCGTACCCGCCGGCGACTTGGACCGGGTTGATACGGGTTCGGGTGAGGCTGTTGTGCCCGCCTGCGCGGCGGCCGCCGCGCACTTGGGACTTCGGCATCGAGATCGTGCGCTCGGGAGAGTGATAGATCATGCACGTCCCGGGCTGCACGCGCGCGCTGACGGCCGCGCGCGTCACCATGACGCCGTTGTCGTTGTAGACCTCGACCCATTGGTTGTCGACGATGCCGATTCGGGCCGCGTCCTTGTCGTTGATCCAGCACGGCTCGATGCCGCGCGAGAGCGTCAGCATGCGCAAGTTGTCGTAGTACGTCGAGTGGATGTGCCACTTGCCGTGCGGCGTGATGTAGTTCAGGATCAGCGTCTTGTCGTCGACCGGGCTCAGCACGATGTCGCCGGTGAGGTGCGGATCGAGCTTGGGCTTGTAGGTCGCGAAGTGCTCGCCGAAGTCGATGTACCACGGATGATCCATGTACAGCTGCTGGCGCCCGGTCAGCGTCCGCCACGGAATCAACCGCTCGACGTTCATGCACCAGGCCGAGTACGCCCGGCCGTCGTTGACCATCCCCGACCAGCACGGGCTGATCAGGAGCCGTTTCACCTGGCGGGTGAGGTCTCCGAACGTCATGCGGACGCCGCGAACGCCCTCGGCGAGATCGGTCAGCGGGAGCCCGGTCGCCTTTTCCTCGTGCTCGAAGGCGGCGTACGAGACGTCGCCGTTCGTCTCGGGCGCGAGGTGGAGGATCGTGTTGCAGACGTCGAGCGGGTCCTCGAGGCTCGGATATTTCTGCCCGTTCCACTCGACGCAGCGCATGTGCCGCGAGTCGGCCGACAAGCTGACCGGGTTCTGGAGCAGCTGGTCGTAGAACTTCTCGCAGTCGACGTGGACGCCGTTGGACATGAGACCGTCGGCACGAACGTTCGGCCCGAGGGTGATGTACCGGTTGTAGACGTTGGCGTAGTCGCGGGTCGCGATGCGCAGATGCGGCATCGTCTTGCCCGGGATCGCCTCGACCTCGCCGGTCTCCCAGTCGACGATCTGCGGCTGCGCGATCTCGTCCGGCGTGTCGTGCGAGAGCGGGAACGCGACCAGATCCTTCACCGGCTCGGGGAAGGCCAGCGGCGACATGTCGCTGACCGCCTTGGCGAGCGTCTTGAAGATGTCCCAGTCGCTCTTCGACTCCCACACCGGCGGGACGGCGGCGCCGAGCACGTGGATGTACGAGTGCAGGTCGGTCGAGTTCAGGTCGTTCTTCTCGTACCACATCGCCGTCGGCAAGACGATGTCCGAGTACAGCGCCGAGGTGTCCATGCGGAAGTTGATGTCGACCACGAGGTCCATCTTGCCGCGCGGCGCCGGCTCCCGGAAGACGACTTTCTTCGTCTTGCCCTTGGCGTGGTCTTCGGCGACCGCGTTGTCGTGCGTGCCCAAGTAGTGGCGCAGGAAGAACTCGTGCCCCTTCGCGCTCGCCATGATCGCGTTGCCGCGCCAGATGAACCACAGGCGGGGCCAGTTCTGCTCGGCATCGGGATCGTCGACCGCGAACTTCAGCTTGCCGGACTTCAGCTGCGCCACCGCCTCGGCGATGATCGCCTGGTCGTCTTTCGCGCCGGCGGCCTGCGTCTCGCGGACCCAGTCCAGCGGGTTGCGGTCGAACTGCGGATAGTACGGCATCCAGCCGCGCTTCACGGCATCGTTTTCGATGTCCATCGCGTGGCCTTTGGCCCAGCGCGGGTTCGGCGGCACGGCCGCGTACTCGTCGAAGTCGCCTTCGTAGTGCCACTGGCTGCTGTTGACGTAGTGCCAGGTCGGCGACTGCTGCCGGCGCGGCGGCTTCGTCCAGTCGAGCGCGAACGTGATCGACGCCCACGGCGCCTGCGGCGCGAGCTTCTCTTGGCCGACGTAGTGGTTCATGCCGCCGCCGTTGCGCCCGCAGCAGCCGGTGAACAGCATGGCGTTGATCGGACCGCGGTATGCCAGCCCGTTGTTGTACCAGTGGTTCAAGCTCGCGCCGACGATGCACATCGAGCGGCCTTCGGTCAGCTCGGCGTTCGTCGCGAACTCGCGCGCGAAGCGGATGCACGTCTCGCGCCCGATCCCGGTGTACTGTTCCTGCCAAGCCGGCGTGTACGGCGCGAGGTCGTCGTAGCTCTTGCCGTAGTCGCCCGGCAGCCCGCGGTCGACGCCGTAGTGGGCCATGTACAGATCGAACACCGTCGCGACCGGGACTTTGCCCTTCGCCGTGTCGATGTACCGCACGGGCACGCCGCGCAGCGAGCGGCGCTTGGCGGCGAACTCGTAGAAGTCGACGTTCAGCACGTCGTCGTGCTGGTCGAGGAAGCTGAGGACCGGATCGATCGGGCTGCCGTCCTTCCCGTCCTCGAGCTTCAAGTTCCACTGGCCCTTTTGCGTCGCCCAGCGGAATCCGACCGTACCCATCGGCATCTTCGGCTTGCCGCTCGCGTCCATCATGAGCATCTTCCAGTCGCCGTGCTCTTCGCCGGCGTACTGGGCGACCCGGTTGGCGCGCAAGAGCTGACCGGCCTCGTAGCCGTTCGTCGCGTCACCGGTCAGCTCGACCAGGAGCGGCGCGTCGGTGTAGTTCTTGACGTAGTTGTCGAAGTACGGGACCTTGCGGTCCTGGTGGTACTCCTTGAGGATCACGTGGTTGACGGCCATCCAGAACGCCGTGTCCTGGCCCGCCTTGACCGGGATCCACATGTCGGAGTACTTGGCGACCTGGCTGAAGTCGGGCGAGATCACCACGAACTTCGAGCCGTTGTGGCGCGCTTCGGAGATGAAGTGCACGTCGGGCGTGCGCGTCATGTTGAGGTTCGCCGCGATCGAGACGATGTAGCTCGAGTTGTACCAGTCGGCGCTCTCGCACACGTCGGTCTGATCGCCCCACACTTCGGGGAACGAGTTCGGCAGGTCGGCGTACCAGTCGTAGAAGCTCATGTTGACGCCGCCGATGAGCTGCAGGAAGCGCGCGCCGCCGGCGTACGAGGCGAACGAGAACGCGGGGATCGGCGCGAAGCCGAAGACGCGGTCCGGTCCCCACTTCTTCGAGGTGTACAGCGTCGCGGCCGCGATGAGCTCGACGACCTCGTCCCAGTTCGTGCGGCGGAAACCGCCCTTGCCGCGCGCCCGCTGGAAACGCTTGCGCTTCTGCTCGTCCTGCACGATCGAGCCCCACGCCTCGACCGGGTTGGCGTACTGCGAGCGAGCCTTGCGCCAGAAGTCGAGCAGCGCGCCGCGGATGTACGGATACTTCACCCGGATCGGGCTGTAGACGTACCACGAGGCCGAGATGCCGCGCTGGCAGCCGCGCGGCTCGTACGGCGGGAGGCCTTTCTCAAGCAGCGGATAGTCCGTCTGCTGCATCTCCCACGTGATGATGCCGTCTTTGACGTACACCGCCCACGAGCAGCCGCCGGTGCAGTTGACGCCGTGCGTGCTGCGCACGACTTGGTCGTGCTGCCAGCGATTGCGGTAGAACTCTTCCCAGCGACGCGACTTGGGGTCGACCAGGTCTTGAATCCATCCCATTCGCTACAACCTCCGGACGACTTTGCGGTTATTGAACGCGATATTCGCGCGCTGAACAAGGGGCTTGCGCACGCCGAGCAGCCGCCGCCGCCAGTACACCGCGGCGATCGCGACCAGGATCACCAGTGCGATGATCCCGAGCACGGTGAGCTCTGCGAGGGCACCCAGCGGGCGCTGTGCCACCGCCCCCTCTTTGATGAACGCGACCAGGTTTGCGATCTCTTGCGGCGTGAGCGGCTGCCGCGTCCACACGGCGCTCATCGTCGGCGTCGGAACGCCGGTCAAGAACGCGCCGAGTCCGGCGTCACCGCCGTACTTGTTGTACGCGTCGGTCAGGTCGGGGCCGAGCGTCCCGCCGCCCAGCGCGCCGATCCCCGAGATGCTGTGGCACGACATGCAAGGCGGTCCGCCGTTCTTCAGGCGCGCGCCGCCGACGAACAGCTCGCGGCCTGCTCCCGCGTCGCCCGGCGGCAGCGCCGGCGCGGTGGTGGTCTGTCCCTTCCCCGATGCGGGCGTGCCGGCTTGCTGCGTGATGTAGCTGACGACCGCATCGATGTCGGCCGGCGCGAGCCCGAGCGTCGGCATGACGCCTTTGGCCTTGTATTTGTTCGCCAGCGCGACCGCCTTCGGATCGTTCGAGTCGATCATCTTCTGCGGCCCGGAGATCCATTGCCGCAGCCAATTCGGATCTTCCGTCTTCACGGCTTTGAGATCGGGGCCGACGAGGTCGCCTTTCCCGATCGTGTGGCAAGCGGAGCATTTCTGCTGGAAGATCGTGCTGCCCTCATCGGCACGTGCGACGCCGGCGAGGGCCAGCGGAACCACCGCGAACGCCGCCGCTGCGAGCAGGCGAACGACGCGCGCGAGCGAGATGCGCAGAACGTGCTGTTTGCCGCAGCGGGCTGCGGACGGATCGCCTGTCATCGTGCCTCCTTCTCCGACAAGAAAGAACATTGCGATTGGGCGGTGGTGCGGTGCGTCGTCGTGCTCATGCCAACCGGTGCACCTCCAGCCGGTCGCCGGCGGAAACGGCGGCCCGGTCCGGCTCGAGCCGAACGTAGCCGTCCGCGGCGGCAAGCGAGGAAACGAACGACGAACGATGGTGCCGAACGGGCCGGACACCACCGTCGGAACCTATCCGCACGGGAACGTACGTTACCCAGCCCGGCTTCCCGGTGAACGCCTCCGCGGCGATCCCGAGGATCCCGGCTGCCGGTGTGTTGCGGCCGCACAGCGCTGCAAAGATCGGTCCGCCCAGAACCGTCAGCGCAAGCATCGCCGCCGTCGGGCTGCCCGGGAGCCCGAGGATCGGCCGCGCGCCGGAAAGCGCTAGCACGGTGGGCCGGCCCGGCGTCATGCGCACGCCGTGCACGATCACGCCGGGCGGTGGCAACGTCCCGAGCGCGGCGGTCGTAAAGTCGCGGACTCCGACCGACGTGCCGCCGGTCAGCACGACGGCGTCGTGCGTTTTCAAAGCTTCCGTGAGCGCACGGTGCAGCGCGCCTAGCTCGTCGCGCACGTGCGTGGTCGTGATCGTGCCCGCGCCGAGATCGCGCAAGACCTGCGCCAGCGCGACGGCGTTGGAGTTTCGCACCTCGCCGGCGCGCGGCAGCGTGCCGATCGGAACGACCTCGTCGCCGGTGGAGATCAGCGCGACCGACGGACGCCGGTACACGTCGACGTGCTGCTCGCCGAGCGTCGCCAAAACGCCGAGCAGCGCCGCGCTGATCGGCGCTCCCGCGCACGCCACCGGCGCGCCGGCGGAAATGTCTTCGCCGGCGGCGACGACGTCGGTTCCGAAATCGACAGCGCGCGAAAAGCGCACGCTGTTGGCGTCGAGCTCGGCGTCTTCGACGCGCACGACCGCGTCGGCGCCGAGCGGAAGCGGTGCGCCGGTCGCGACGCGCACCGCCGTGCGCGCCGTCAACGTCGAGCGGAAGCCGGCGCGCGCCTCACCGTCGTGCTGCAAGCAAACCGGTTCGTCCGCGCGCGCGGAGATCAGGTCGGCCGCGCGCACGGCAAAGCCGTCCATCGCGGAGCGCGGGCATTCCGGGACGTCCGCTGCAGCTCGAACGTCATGCGCCAAGACGCGCCCGCCGGCGAGCTCGAGCGGGACGCGCTCGACATGTTTCGGTGCCGGTGACCACGCCGCAAAGAACGTCGCCAACGCCTCGTCGGGCAGTGGGAGGCCGACCGAATGCATGCCGCGGTACGCGATCACGACGCGACCGCCCATTCGAAAACGTCTTCGGAGCGCAGCACGTGATCGGCCCGCCGGCGATGCAGCTCGGCCCACGGCTTCCACTCGCCTTCGCCGGCGACGAACCACGATTCGCTGATGCGGCGCAGCTCGATCCCCGCGGACGTCGACTCGATGAACACCGTCGCCGGGCGCATCCGGCGCACCGCGGCGAGACCGAGCGCCAGCCCGGCGCGGACCGCCGGACGATGCACCGTCACCCATACGACGCACTCCGCGCCGGCGGCGAGCAATCGTCCGGTGTCCCGCCGATGTTCGGCGTCGTCGCCGCGCCGCAGCACGAGCACGCGCGTCTCGCACGGCCGCTCGCGCACGCTGACTTTGAGCGCGACCGTTCGCCCGGCGGCCGCGAGCGGACCGATGAGCTGCACGGCGAGCGTCGTCTTGCCGACGTTCGAGGCGCTGCCGCCGACGACGACGATCTTCACGCGCGACTCACCCGGCGTGACGCCGCAACGGCGTCGCGCCCCAGCCCTCGCGGCGCTCCGATGCGCGCCGAGCAGGGAACGAAATCCGATCCCATCTGTGCAAAGCTATCGCTGTTCGGTTCCGTTTGGGTTCCGCAGGAGCACTCCGGACCGTGCCCTAATTGCTCGTCCCCAAAACGAGCACCCAAACGGTTTCGGAGTCGACGACATGCCTCCCGAAAACGCCGCCCCAAACAGCGCGAACCATCGTTCGACTCGGCCAAGCGCGTGGTCGCTCTGAGACCCGCGCTGCCCGCCGCCGATCAGCGCCCCGCCGCGGACGAAGAGTTCCGCGCGTGGGCGATCGAGGACGTCCTGGACGCGGCGCTGAGCTCGACCGGCGCGGAAGTCGCCGAGATCTTCCTGCGCGACCAGGACGGCTCGGGCGTTTCGCTCGCCGGCCTGCGCGGCCCGTTCGCCGACGCGTTCAACCAGATCACGCACTTCGAAGAGGGCGACGGCTTTCCGGGTCTGGTCGTCTCCGAGGGCCGGCCGCTCGAAGCCGCCGGCGTCTCACACGATCTGCGGTTTCGGCGCACGAACGTGCAGCAGCTCGGCTTCGAGTATTTTCTGTGCGTGCCGATACCGGGACGCGAACGTCCGATGGGCAGCTTGGACGTCGCCTGGCGCCGCGGCTCCGACGCGCTCTTCCGGCATTGCGTGCAGCTCTCGCGTGACGCCGAACGGCTCGGCCTGCTCCTCGACCGGCAAGCTGCGGCAGCGAACGGAAAAAGCGCGCGCGGCGCCGCCCGGGCGAGCGGTCACGAGCGGCAGCTGGACGTGCGCGCGCTCGGCGGGTTCGAAGCTTCACTCGGCACGGCGCCGCTGAGCCTGGACCGGTTCGCGCGCAGGCGCGCGGTGACGCTGCTGAAGATTTTGCTGACCAACTACGGCAAGGTCGTCGTGCGCGACGAGCTGATCGAGCTGCTGTGGCCGTCCGACGCGCCGAAAGACGCCGCCAAGCTGGTGAAGATCGCCGTTCACTACTTGCGCCGCGGGCTGGGCGAGGCGCAGAACGGGAACGCCGAGTCGTTCATCGTCACCGAGCCGGCCGGCTACGCGTTCAATCCCGCCTCACCGCACCGCTTCGACGCGCTGGAGTTCGAGGCCGCGGCGACCGAAGGTCTGCGCTTCGAACGGCAGGGCCGCTGGCGCGAAGCGTTCGCCGCGCTGCGGACCGCGGCGGAGCTGTACCGCGGCGACTACCTGGAGGACGAGCCGTACAGCGATTGGTGCCGGCGGCGGCGCACGCAGCTGCGCGAGATGCTGTTCGACGTGCTGACGACGACGGGGCGACTTCTGGCCAGTGCCGGAGACTTCGAAGGGGCGATTCGTTGCTACCGCCGCATCCTCGAGCTCGACCCCTGCCTCGAGGAAATACACCGCCATTTAATGGAAGCGCTCCACCGCTGCGGGAAGCGCACGCAGGCGCTCCGCCAGTACGAAGCGTGTCGCCGCGCCCTGCAGGAAGAGTTCGACGCCGTCCCCGTCCTCGAAACGGAGACGCTCTACAACAGCATCCTGGGCCGCAATTCCGCCTAGCCGGAGTCCCACGGCAGGTTCACGGGGATCGGCTGCTGCGCCGTCGGAGGCTCGCGATGGATGGGTCGCAGCCGCTCCACCAAGTAGCTCCACACGCCGTCCTGGCTCTCTTCGGGCAGCGTGGCCCAACTGACGAGCAGGTTCGCGCAGGTCGCGATCGGCGCGAACTGACGCGCCCAGCGCAGGTTCTTGGCGATCCGGCCCTTGCCGACGTACACGGCTTCTCCGCTGCCCGCCCAGATCAGGACGACGCCGGACGCCGGCGGGTCGGGCAGGACCGCCGTCTCGAACGCGCACCACGCACCGTCGCGGTCTCGCCGCCACCGCAGCTCCACCTCACCGCTTCCGCACGAGGACGACGGGTTCAGCCCGACGGTCCGAGGACGTCGTCGAGCACGATCAGGCCGGGATCCGGCTTCGGCGGCGGCTCGCGCTCGGCGCGCACCGCTGCGGCGACCGACCGGCGCGAGCGCGCGTCGATCCGCGAGCGCAGGAACAGCGGCCGCTCCGGATCGGGAACCTCCGCCGACCCCGGCGCAGGGAGCCACGCGAAGCGAAACAGCACGGTCTCACCGTCGATGCGAATCGCGGGCGGAACGGCCGCGTCACGACACGGCGGCGCGCCGTCTTCCCAGCGGAACCACGCCGACAGAAACCAGCGGCCGCCGGGCTGGCGCAGATTCCACTCGACGCCGGGATAGAACGTGCGAAACGACGGCGGCTCAGCCCGGCCGGCGACGACGCGGTTGAGCTGAAGCCGCCAGCTCAGCCGTCCCCAGGCGCGCGGAAACGCATCGAGCTGTTGAAAAAAGCGCGTCGGCACCGCGCTCTCGAACTCGACTCCGCCGACGAGAGCGGAGCGATCGTCCGCGCCCGTCCAGAAGCCGGGCGGCGCCTGCTCTGAAGTCATCCGGCATTGCCCGACGTTCACGGAAGCTCACCTCTCGCGCGTTAGATTCGGCCGCGCAGTTTCGCGTTTCCCGCCGGACCGCACCGTCGAGAGGGCGAACGGCCGCGCATGATCGTCGTCATCGGCGCCGGACTGATCGGCCTTTCCGTCGCGTACGAGCTCGCCAAACGCGGCGCCGACGTGCGCGTTCTCGAAGCGCAAGACTCCGCTGCGTCGCCGTCGTGGGCGGGTGCCGGCCGGCTCTCGCCGTTCACCGAATCGGACGGCGGCGAGGAGGAAGAGCTTTTCCTCGCGACCGCGCTCGGCACGTACCAAGTCTTCGTCAAGGAACTGCACAAGCGCACCGGCGTCGACCCGTATCTGCGCATCGACGGGATCGTCGAGGTCGCGCTCGACGAAGCGAACGCGACGCGCTTGAGCGAGCGCGCCGCGTCGCTCGTCGCGCGCGGCATCCACGCGCACTGGCTGGAACCCGACGAAGCGCGCCGGATCGAGCCTTCGCTCGGACCGCACACGCTCGGCGCATCGCTCATCGAGGACGAGGGCCAGATCGACAACCGGCAGCTCGGCCACGCGCTGCGCCTCGCCTGCGTCGACGCCGGCGTGCGGCTCGAAGAGCGTGTCGGGCCCGTCGCGCTGGAGACGGACGGCGACCGCGCCGTCGGCGTTCGCGCGGGCGACCAGGTCGTCGCCGCAGAGGCGGTGGTCAACGCCGCCGGCGCCTGGGCCGGCAAGCTTCCCGGCGTCCCGCCCGAGGTTCGCATCCCGCTCGACCCGGTCCGCGGTCAGCTGCTGGTCCTGGCGATGCCGCGCCGGCTGGTGACCCGGATGATGGCGGTTCCCGGCGCGTACCTGATCCCGCGCACCGACGGAACGCTCGTGATCGGTGAAGCGGTCGCCGAGGAAGGCTTCGAGGTCCGCGTCGATCCGTTCTCGACGAAAGGCCTGCGCGACGCCGCGGTGCGCGCCTTGCCGGCGCTCGCGAATTTGGAGATAGCGGAGACGTGGGCCGGCTTGCGCCCTCGCTCGCCGAACGGCCGGCCGTTCATCGGCCGGACCGCGCTCGAGGGCTACTACGTCGCGGCCGGGCACTACCGCAACGCACTCCTCTTGGCGCCCGCGACCGCGCTCGCCGTCGCGAACGTGATCGAGGGGAAAGACTCGTGAGCCCGAGCGAAGGAACACTTCCGCATGCTTGAACCAGGTGCCACGCTTCCGCTCGTGACCGTTCGTGACGACTCCGGCACGGAGGTTTCGACGCACGATCTGCTCGGCGCCAAGCACCTCGTGCTCTACTTCTATCCGAAGGACGACACGTGGGGCTGCACCAAGGAAGCGACGCAATTCCGCGAGTCGTACGAGAGCTTTCGCCGCAAGGACGCCGAGATCGTCGGCGTCAGCCGTGATTCGGTCGAATCGCACCGGCTGTTCAAGGAGAAATACTTGATCCCGTACCGGCTGCTGGCGGACGTCGAGTCGCGGCTGTGCGACGCGTTCGGCGTCATCGTCGAGGAGAACGTCTACGGCAAGAACGCGATCCAGCGCTCGACGTTCGTCTTCGACCCGAGCGGCACGCTGGTGCGCGCTTGGCCGAAGGTGACGGTGCTGGGGCACGCCGACGAAGTCCTGAAGGAGCTGTAGCAAGATGGAGCCGTGCGAACGCTTTGCCGTCCTCGACTGGCGACCGGACGAAAACATCCCCAAGTGCGACGTGTGCGATCACCTCGAATCGTCCCATGAGAATCCCGGGCGCCGCCGGCTCTCGGGCGCGCAGATCGAAGCGCAGCGCCGGCAGTTGATCGAAGCGATGTACGACAAGCAACAGGCGGCGGGCCGCCAGGGCGGGGTCGCGGGAATCGGCCCCGACACCGCCTCGCACGCCCCCGGGACGAACGGGGAGCCGACCGCGACGGACTCCTGAATCTTTGCTGGACGAAGGCGTGGAACATCGCGTTCTCGCGGTCGATCAGATCGCCGATCCGCCGGGCAACACCAGGGTCTTATTGATATCGTCCCTGGCCTTTGCGTTCGGTTTTGCGGTGTGGGGAATGTTTTCCGCGCTCGCCCCATTCTTGATCAAGTGGTACAACTTCAGCGCCACCCAGGTGCTCGTGTTGGCCGCGATGGAGCCCTGCTTTGCGGCCGCGGTCAGCATCCCGCTCGGCATCCTCACGGACAAATTCGGCGGCCGAACGGTGTTCACGCTGTTGCTGCTGAGCCTCGCCGTTCCGCTGTTTTTCGGGCTCTTCGCGCACGGCTACTTCCCCTTGCTGCTGGTCGGGACGCTGCTGGGTCTCGGCGGCGCGACCTTCGTGGTCGGCAACGCTCACGTAGCGTCCTGGTATCCGAAATCGAAGCAGGGCACAGCCCTCGGCATCTTCGCGATGGGCAATATCGGAATCACCGTCGGGATGATCACGGTCACGTACCTCGCTACGCACGTTCTGAACGCGCGCGGCCCGGACGGCTGGCGGCTGGTATTTCCGATCTTCGGCGTTTCCACGCTCCTGATGGCGCTCGTCTACTGGTTTTTCACCTCCGATTCGCCGCACGGCCAGCAAAAGGGCGCGTCGCTCCGTGAAATCGCGGCCGTGTACCGCTCCGGCTCGCTGGTATGGCTCGTCCCGTACCTTTACTGGGTTTCCTTCGGCACCCTCACCTTCTTCGCGTCGTCGATGCCGACATATCTCGTCGACCGGTGGCATATCGATGCGGTCCAGGCGTCGATGATGTACACCCCGCTGCTGGTGGCCTGCGTCGCCTTCACCCGGCCGCTGGGAGGCTGGCTCGCCGACCGTTTCGATCCACTGCGAATCCTGGGCTGGCTGTTCGGCTTCATGGTCGTCCTGACCGTCGTCATGACAATCCAGATCTCGGTGCAGATCGAGTTGTTCGCGATGTATGGGCTGGCGCTGCTGGCCGGCACCACCGCGGCGGCGGTCGTCAAGCTGATTCCCCTCTACTTCCGGCAGGTGGGCGCGGTGAGCGGACTGGCCAAGGCCGCCGGCGCCGCCTGCGGTTTCACCATGACGATCATCCTGGCAGCCAGCAAGAATCTTCCGGGCGGCTACACCATCGGCTTTGCCATCTGGGCGCTGATGCACGTCGCCGCGTTCTACATCGCACTTTCGCGCGTCGGGTTCAGGCACGTAAAACTCGACGCCGAAACCGTCGCTGCGGGAGTCCATTCGAACATCGAAGCTGGAGTCGGCGCTCGTGGACCCGCGTGAACGCAGCGCAGAACGGGCGTGGCCGTTCGTCGTTCGCGTCGGGGTGCTTGGCGGCGCGATCGTCGTATGGCTGACCGTACTGGCCGCGTTCGCCGCAACCACCGCGGTTGCAGCGCGGCCGCCGGCGCAGCAGACCGCGCCCAAGCCGAACGCCGCGTTCAAGGATTGTGCGCACTGCCCGCAGATGGTGGTCGTCCCGGCCGGAAAGTTTTCGATGGGATCACCCGCCGGCGAGCCGGGACGTGCTGCGGACGAAACCCCGCAACACACGGTGACGATTGCGCGGCGATTCGCAGTCGGCCGGTTCGAGGTGACGTTCGACGAATGGGACGCGTGCGCGGCCGACGGCGGCTGCAACGGCTACAAGCCCTCCGACGAAGGCTGGGGCCGCGGCCGCCGGCCGGTGGTCAACGTTTCCTGGAACGATGCGAACGCGTACGCAACGTGGCTGTCGAAAAAAACCGGCAAGTCGTATCGGCTGCTCTCGGAGTCCGAATACGAGTATGCGGCGCGTGCCGGGACGCAGACGGCGTATCCCTGGGGCACTGCCGTCGGCACGAACAAGGCCGACTGCCATGCCTGCGGGAGCCAATGGGACGCCAGACAAACGGCCCCGGTCGGCTCGTTCGCCGCGAACGGATTCGGTCTCTACGACATGGTCGGCAACGTCCGAGAGTGGACGCAGGATTGCTACCACCCGAACTACAGCGGCGCGCCGGCGGACGGCTCGGCTTGGACTCAGGGCGCGAACTGTTACGACCGCGTCGTCCGCGGCGGATCCTGGCTGCTCGCGCCCGAGTTCCTCCGCTCCGCGAGCCGCTACTGGTTCACGGCCGACTACCGGCTGCGCTATCTCGGTTTTCGGGTCGCTCGGACGCCGGCGCCTTGATCACCAGCAGCGCGAGACACAACACCGCGAGCGTCGCCAGAATGATGAAGCCCAGCGCATAGCTGCCGGTGTAGTCGCGCACCGCGCCCATGATGATCGGGGGGAAGAAACCGCCCAGGCCGCCCGCCGCGCCGACGAGGCCGCCGACCAGGCCCGTGTTCTTCGGAAAGTTTTGCGCGACGAGCTTGAAGATGGCTCCGTTGCCGATCCCCAAACCGAGCGCCAGCGCGAACAGCAAATCCGTCACGATCACGATGTTGGCGTTGCCCGCCTGCCACGCCAGCATGAGCCGGGTCAGCACGACGAACGCGAAGACCCAGACCAGCACCTTCGAACCGCCCATCTGGTCGGCGAACCAGCCGCCGACCGGCCGCGCGAAGGTCGCTCCCATGGTGAAGATCG
Organism: Candidatus Eremiobacterota bacterium; assembly: GCA_019235885.1. Lineage (GTDB taxonomy): Bacteria > Vulcanimicrobiota > Vulcanimicrobiia > Vulcanimicrobiales > Vulcanimicrobiaceae > Vulcanimicrobium. Next base: position 81,139 of record JAFAKB010000011.1, read on the forward strand.
CCGCCTGCAACGGCGCGTCTTGGCGGTCGAGCGGGAACCAGTCGCCGAGCAGCTGCGGCAAGTAGTTCGCGAAGAACACGAAGCCGCCGAACGTGACGAAGTAGAACAATCCGAGGTGCCAGGTCAGCGGGACGCGCGTGACTGCGGCGAGGCTCGCGCCGAGCGGCGCGGGTTGAACCGCTCCCGGCGCGTCACGCGCGAACAGCCAAAAGACGACCGCCATCGCTGCCAGCGGGACGAGAAAGAACCAAAACGCGCCCTGCCGGCCGCCGAGCGCGTGCACCAACGGCGCCATCGCGAACACCGCCGCGGCGGTGCCGATGTTGCCGACGCCGTAGATGCCGAGCGCGGTGCCCTGCTTATCGGCGGTGAACCAGCGCGAAACGAACGGAATACCGATCGCAAAGCTGGCCCCCGCGACGCCCAGGAAAAATGCTCCGGCGACGTACGCCCAATACGAGTCGGCGAAACCCAAGAACGCGACCGGCACCATGGTGAACGACAGCAACGCCGTGAACGTGATGCGGCCGCCGAAGCGATCGGTCAGGATCCCCATCGGGATGCGCATGAGCGCGCCGAGCAGCGTCGGGACCGCGATCAGCAAGCTGATCGCGGTGTTGTCGAGCTTGTAGTCGGCCTGAATCTGGCGCGAGAGCGGTGACACCGTGCTCCAGGCCGCGAAGGCGACGACGAACGCCGCCGTCGCCAAAGCGAGGTTGACGTAGGCCTGACGCGAGTTCTGCATAGGCAGCTCCGGAGCGGTATCTCGCTGAGCCTACCATGCGAGGGGTTCCGTTTCGGTTACGTCGCCGCCGCAGGTTTCGGGTGCAGCGCTCCGAAGCGCCCGCGCGTGAACGGGGAAAAGAGCGCGATGGAACCGATCGAGGGCTACTGCGTCGCGTGCCGCGGCATGCGGGAGCTGACCGAGACGCGCAACGTTCAGCGGAGCGGGTTTCCGACGATCGCCGGCAAGTGCTGCGCGTGCGGCAGCAACGTGTTCGTGCTGGGTGCGGTCGCTCCGTCTCCCGCCGAAGAGGCGAGCGACGGCTAGGGATTTAGCCTCGAGCCTGCGCCTTGACGTGGTCGAACGCCGCCTTGACCGCGTCGTGCAGCTGCGAGCGCTGCGTTTCGAGCGGTGCGGCGGGATCGTGGAGCGCCGCCGCGCCTCTCTCCTCGACGATCGAGGCCAAGTCGTCGAGGTCGTCCGGCGCGACCACGCCCATCATGACGAGCGGGATCACGTCCGCGATCCCTTCGCGCGCCGCTGCGGCACCCGGCGGATCCGCGTCGACGAGCCAATCGGTCGCGGTGCGCAGCGCTTCCTTGGTTTCGTACTCGTTCAGCGGCATGTCAGGTGATCTCCACGGCTTCGGTCGAGGGCGAGGGCGCGTCGGGCGCGTGCTGCACCCACATCGGGAACCAAGCCAGCACGTCGTTCTTCCGCGCGACGAAGTTGACGAGATAGCGGCCGGGATACGGCCACGAGAGTCCCTGGAAGCGCACGACGTTGCGCGAAACCGGATTGTCGCGCGTGAACGCAAGGTCTCGCACCGCCGTCTGGGCGATGACGTCGCCGCCGTCGGCGACGATGACGACGCGGCAGTTGCCGACCGTTCCGGCGAGGTCGCTGTAGAAACAGAAGATCGCGCACCAGCGTCCGCTCGGCGCCGGAAAGTCGACCGCGCCGATTCCGTCCATGACGTTTTGGAACGAGACCGGACCTCCGCCTTCGCTGCTGACGTTCTCGCAAGCGAAGGCCATCTGCACGCTCGGGCGGAGTTCACCGGAACGTTCGGCGGCGTCTGGCATGGTCGAAGGCCAACGTACGGACCCTCGGTGGACGAGCCCTGGCAAGAGCGTCAAGGACTCTCGAAACCCGTCCGGAACGCCTTCGCATGGAGGACCGACCGCAACCCGCTCGTCCGACGACCGCGACGCTCACGCCCGGCGCGCAAGACGCGCTCGACGCGATCAACAGCACCTTGCGGGAGATCGGCTACCGCGTCAAAACGGCGGCGCTCGTCGAAGCCGCGCTCGTCGAGCTCAACGAGCAGATGTCGCAACCCGCCAGAGCCGTGGAGATCGTGCGGCGCCGCGTCCCGCCGCACTCGGTCGTGTTTCCGCCCTGAGCCTCAATCGGGCGCGTTGTGGGCGAGCTCGGCGAGCGTGTCCGCGCAGGCGAGAAAGATGACGATGCGCGGATACTTGCGCATCATGTAGTCCTTCAAGATGATCGCGTCACGCCGCCCGTTCTCGTCCATGACGCCGTGCGCTTCGGCCTGAAACTCGTCGAGCAGCGGCGCGAGCTTGCGCGCGATCTCGCCGAGCCGGGTTTGAGCCATTCATTCGCCTCCAAGTCGTAAACGGGGACTGCAATGTGCGCTTGAGCGACGAGATGATCCTCGGTCTGTACCTGCCGCGCGGACCGAGTCCGCCGCTCGCCGAGGGCGGGCAGCACGAGTGCGCTCGCGCGCGCTGCGGCCGAACGGAGCGCACCGCCGGCACGCGCGCATACCGCTGGGCGGCGCGAGAGAGGAATCGGCCGGTCATCGAGCTGTGTCCGCGCTGTCACCAGGAGCTCCTGACGATCGTGACCGGCGGCTGACGCACGCCGAGCCGCTTCGGAGCGCTAGCGATGGACGGAAACCGCGAACAGCGCCGCCGCGAACGAGAAGATCGCCACGGCGGCCGAGACGACGCGCGCCGTCTTCCACTGCTCTTTGAACCCGAAGGCGAACGTGGCGACGCACGCGATGGCGAACAGGAAGACGAACAGCGTGCTCATGGCGTGGGAGAGTTTACTCCAACGCCGGTGGATTGCCAAGCGCGTCGCAGCGCGGCAACGAGGCCCCTCTTGCGCCGGCGTGGTACCGGGACTCCACATGGATCGACCCCCTCCGTCCGCCGCCGGAGGCGCACCGTACGCGGCCGCCGCGAACGGCGTCCTCACCTCGGAAGGCCTGCTGCAAGCGTGCCGCCACGTCTGGCGCGACTCGAACTCGGTCGTCATGCTGGGGAGCGACATCCTGAGCTCGGAGCCGGTTTCGTACGACGACAAGAAGGCGCTCGCGGCGCTGCGCCGGCACATCGCGGCGGCGGGGCCGCGCGCCTTCGTCGAAGACGTTCTGCCCAACCTCGGATTCGGACCGGTCCGTGACTGAGCGGACGCCGCCCGCCCCGCCGGAGCCCGCGGAGCGGCCGGCCAACGGCGCCGCAGAGCAGACGATCACCTGCGTGCGATGCGGCGCGCAAGGCGTTCCGCTGCACCGCGGCTGCCCGATGTGCGAGGACTGCTGCGACTGCCGGCCGCTGGGAACCTGACGCGCGCGGCGCTCAGCCGAAGCGCAGCAGCGAGTCGATCTGCGGGTAGCCGCCGTCGTCGGCGAGATCGAAATGCATCATCGCGCCGTTGCGTGACGAGCCGTCGGCTCGAACCTTGAAGTCGCACGCGCCCCAGCGCAGCCCCTGATCGCACAGTGCGGTCACGATCTCGCAGCGCAAATTCAAAAACCCGCGCGCGGGATTGCGCGTCAGCGATGGGGTCGCGCTCGGCGCACCGACGACCATGGGAATTCGCAGCTCCTCGTAGTCCCGCACGATGCGCAGATACTGCGCCGGCGCGGAGTTCGGCCAGTCCGGGTGGCTCTCACGGAACTCCGCCGAGCCGAGCACGTCCTCGAGCCGGGGCAGCGCAGCCTGCAGCGGCAAGCGTTCCGTCTCGGGAATCGCGGCGAGCAGCTCGTCGTCCGAGACGTCGTCGGCGTTCTCGAGCGCGACGCGCGCGACGCTCGAGGGCCGCGCGTCGATCGCCAAGCTCACGTACAGCACGAGCGCGTCCGAGGCCGCCTTGAACCGCGTCCACACCGACTGCGTCGACTCGTTGGGCTGCCGCGGGCGCAGGTCGGCTTCGCCCAGCGAGCCGCGCACGAAGCGGACGGCGCGGTCGCAAGCGGCCAGAAAGCGCATCCGCATGGCGAGCAGATGTTCGCCGCCGGCTTGGCCGCCCGGGACGCCGGCGTTCCGCGTCACGATGTACGGGTTCGTCGGGGCGTTGAGGTCGATCGCCGCGCCGGCCGAATGATGACCCGCATGCGGCCGCCAGCACTCGTGCGGGCCGCGCACCGCGACCCACTGCGAGAACGACGCGCGCGCCTTGCCGGTGGTGGGATCGATGCGCTGCTGCGGCGCGAGCGCATCGAATGCCGCGCGCACCGCGTCTTCGGCCGCCTGCAGGCGCCATTGCAGCTCGGGATTCACTCCCTCGGTGAAGCCCGATCCGCAGGGCAGACCGAGAAATTTCGTCGCGAGCTGAAACGAAGGCATATCGTCGTAGGCTGCTAGAATAAGCCTCGCCGGAGGCGCAGTCCTGCGAACGGACGGCGCCTGCGCGACGACGCCGCGCTCATGTTCGAGGAGGCCGCCGGTGCAAAGTCAAGCGAACGCGACGCTGTACGAGCGATTGGGCGGCGCCTGGAAGATCGCCATTCTCGTCGACGACTTCATCGACCGGATCCTGACCGATCCGCGATTCGATGCGAACCCGCGCCTCAAAGAAGCGAGCCGGAACGTTTCGAAAGCCGGTTTGAAGTACTTGGTGACGGAGATGACGTGCTGGGCGACCGGCGGGCCTCAAACGTACACCGGCCGCTCGATGACCGAGTCGCACCGGCATCTCATGATCGGCGATGACGAATGGGAGTCGTTCATGGACGACTTCCGGCGCTCGATGGACGCGTGCAAAGTGCGCCCGCCGGAGCAGGCCGAGCTGCTCGCGATCCTGGAGCGCTCGAAATCCGCGATCGTCGTTCCGAAAGGCGAGGGCTAACCCGCTCGGTCGGCGTTTCGGCACGCGCCGTAATGGTCCAGCGCCCGGCCGATGAGCTCCCAGTCCGCTTCGTTCAAATCCGCGGCGCGCTCGACGGACGGTGTCCCTTCGGACATCAGCAGGTCCGCATACGCCGGCGGCTGGTCGCTCGGCGGCCGATGCGCTTCGTCGGCTTTCGAGGGATCGATATGGCTCGCTTTGATTCGCCGGGCAAGGTCTGCCGCGGCTTCGCGGTCACTCGCTGGGTTCATTGCAGGTAGCCTCCGATCGGCAAGGTGCTTCGGACGGTCGCGGCGGCGGCGCGAGCAATACGATGGGGTAAGACGGGGAACATGAAGCAGATCGCGGGACGCGGCAGGAGCCGCGGAACCGTCGCGGAGCCGAAACGGAACCGCGGCGTACCGCGATTTTAGCCCCCCGGCCAGGGGGTAGGTTACCCTCCGGCAACGTATTCCATGCTCGGCTCGAAGGGCACAGCCCGAATTCACCCTCTTGCGGAGGCATCGCGTGCGTAGAAAGATTGGACTTACGATCCTGATCGGCGCCGCCATCGGCGCCATCGTCGGCTACCTCCTCGGAAACGTCACGGTCGGAATCATCTACGGCGTCTTGGCCGGCGCGATCGTAGGCGCGATTCTCGATCGCCGCATACAGAAGAAGCCGTCCGTCGGCTGACGGACGAAACGCGAAGGGACACGTATCGGCGGCGCTAATAAGATGCGCCGACACACGGGAGAAGCGAGTTTGGCTCAGAGATACAGCCCACACCCGAAACAAGTTCGCGTCCAAGGCCTGGGGCGCGGATTTTGGCTCGTGACCGCCCTACTGACGCTCTTGAGCCTCGGCACCACGTACTACTACCTCTTCGGCTCGATCGATTGGATCATGCCGGGCGCCTCGCATCCGGTCGCCGACCGCGCCTCCGACGTCGACGGGCTCTTCAAGTTCATGGCGGTGTTCGGCACCGCGATCCTCATCTACGTCTCCGGCTACGTCATCTATTTCGGGATCGAGTTTCGCGCGCGCCCGACCGACCCGCCCGATCTGGTCGGCGTCCCGGTCCACGACGCGCCGAAGCTCGAGCTGTGGTGGACGGTGCTCCCGACGATCCTGCTCGCCGTGCTGACGGCGCTCAGCATCAACGTCTGGTACAAGATCCAGTTCGGCACCGGCGCGCCCGCCTTGACGATGGAAGTCGTCGGGCACCAGTTCTATTTCGAGTACCGCTACCCGGGCCTGAAGACGTCCGTGTTCTCGAAGACGGAGCCGATGCATCTCCCGCTCGGCGTTCCGGTGCGAATCCTCATCACGTCCGCCGACGTGATCCACCAGTTCTGGGTCCCGGAGATCAGGCTCAAGCAGGCCGCCGTGCCCGGGCTCGTGCAGAACCTCAACTACACGCCGCTGCGCGCCGGCACCTACGACATCGCCTGCTCCGAGTTTTGCGGACCGGACCACAGCGTGATGCACGGCCAGCTCATCATCGAGCCGGTCGCGGACTTCAACAAGTGGCTCGAGGGCCAGAAGAAGGCCGCGGCCAGCGCCGGCGCCACGGTCAACCTCGCGAACGGCAGCGCCGACGCCGGCAAAGCGACGTTCGCGCAAAAGTGCGCCGCCTGCCACAACAACCCGCCGACACCGTTCGACCAGAAGCTCGTCGGTCCGGGCTTGGCAAAGATCACCGACGACCCCGCGCATCCGACCTTGGTGACCGGCAAGCCGCCGACGCCCGCGAACATCGCCGACATCCTGCAGAACGGCTTCACCGGCCCGATCGGCACGATGCCCAACCGGCAAGCGAACGCGCTGTCCGACAAAGACATCGCCGACCTCGTTGCCTACCTCACCAGCCTCAAATAGTATCCGCCTCGCCTGAGAGAGATCTCGCATGCACGCCGGAACCACTACGACCCACGACGCCCACGACGTTCACGACCACATCCATCCCGCGCCGGAAGGATTCATCCGGAAGTACGTCTTCTCGCTCGACCACAAGGTGATCGGGTTCCAGTACTTCTTCACCGGCTTGTTCCTGCTCCTCATCGCCGGCTCGTTCGCCGAGCTCGTGCGCCTTCAGCTGACGAAGCCCGAAGGCGCGATCATGAGCCACAACGCGTATAACGAGATGTTCACCATGCACGGCACGGCGATGGTGTGGATGGTCCTGATCCCGCTCGTGACCGGAGCGATCGGCAACTTCGTCATGCCGCTCCAGATCGGCGCGCGCGACGTCGCGTTCCCCTGGCTCAACATGGCGAGCTTCTGGATCTTCCCGATCGCGGCGCTGATCCTGTTCAGCTCGATGCTGTTCGGCGGCCCGCACGCCGGGTGGACGGAGTACCCGCCGATCTCCTTGGCGGACGGAACGGCAGGTGCGCTCTGGTGCATGGCGATCTTCGTGATCGGGATAAGCTCGACGATGACCGGGCTGAACTTCATGGTCACGATCATCAAGATGCGCGCGCCGGGCATGACCTGGACGCGCATGCCGCTGTTCGTGTGGGCCACGTTCGCGACCGCGCTGATGAACATGTTCGCGACCGTCGCGCTGTCGGCCGCCACCGGTGCGCTGTTCATCGAGCACGTCTTCAACGTGCCGTTCTTCGACGCGTCCCGCGGCGGGAGCCCGGTGCTCTTCGAGCACATGTTCTGGTTCTACTCGCACCCCGCGGTCTACATCTTCATCATTCCGGCGTTCGGCGTCGTCTCCGAAGTGCTGCCGGTGTTCGCCCGCAAGCCGATCTTCGGCTACAAGATGATCGCGTTCTCCTCGATGGCGATCTCGATCTTGGCGTTCACCGTGTGGGCGCACCACATGTTCCCGAGCGGACTCGCCCCGTGGCTGCAGCTTCCGTTCATGATCCTGACGTACGCGATCGGCATCCCGACCGGGATCAAGGTCTTCTCCTGGATGGCGACGCTGTGGGGCGGCCGCATCCACTACACGACCGCGATGCTCTACGCGATGGGCTTCCTGATCACGTTCACGTTCGGCGGCATCACCGGCGTGTTCTTGGCCTCGGTCCCCGTCGATCTCCACATGCACGGCACCTACTTCGTGGTGGGGCACTTCCACTACGTCGTCGCCGGCGGCGCCGTCATGGGCTTCCTGGCCGCGATCCCGTACTGGTACCCGAAAGCTACCGGCCGCATGATGAGCGAGCGGATCGGACAGCTGAGCTTCTGGCTGTTCTTCATCGGGCTCAACGGAACGTTCTTGCCGATGCACTGGCTGGGACTCGAAGGGATGCCGCGCCGGTACGCCTCGTACATCGACTTCGCGAAGTCGAACCCCGACGCGCAGTTCTGGAACACCTTCGAGACCGCGATGTCGTTCTTGATGGTCGCCTCCGTCGGGCTGCTGGTCTTCAACGTGCTCTGGAGCATCAAGCACGGGAAGGTCGCCGGGATCAACCCGTGGGGAGCGCGCACCCTCGAGTGGACGATCAGCTCGCCCCCGCCGTACTACAACTTCAAGAAGCTGCCTGAAGTGTACGGGCGCCCGTACGACTACGACCGGCCGCTGCCGTACAAGAACACGGACAACGAGCTTGACGAGTACCCCGAATACGGGAGAGTGCTGATGCCGATTCCGACGCCGGCCGCGGTGGGAGCGTAAGGCATGGCGACTGCTGCAGCCGCAATTCCACACGGGGGCGGCCATGCCGAGGTGGCCGCCCGCTACCACGACGTCGATCCCGTCTACGCCGAAACCCGCGATCTGCGGCTGCTGGGCTTCGTGTTGTTCCTGCTCAGCGACTGCATCCTGTTCGGCGCGTTCATCTTCGCCTACATCTACCTGCGGGTCTCCGCGCCGGCCTGGCCGCCGTTCGTCGGCGGCCACCAGCTGCCGTGGTTCGACACGAGCTTCGCGGCGTTCAACTCGATCGTGCTGTTCGGCTCCGGGGTCACGATGCACTTCGCGCTCGAGAACTGGAAGCACCTGAACAAGCGCAAGTTCAACATGTGGCTGATCGCGACGATCATCCTCGGGATCGGGTTCTTGCTGGGCCAAGCGCACGAGTACTCGGTGGTCGGGATCAGCTGGGCGGGCAGCACGATGGGCGCGTCGTTCTTCACCCTGACCGGGATGCACGGTTTCCACGTCTTCGTCGGCGTCTGTTTCTTGACGACCCTCGCGATTCAGGCCAACCGTGGCGTGTACACCGGCTCGAAGTATTTCGGATTGACGGCGGGGACGCTCTACTGGCACTTCGTCGACGTGATCTGGGTCGCGCTCTTCTTCCTCTTCTACCTGTGGTGAGCAATGACTGAAGCAGCAATCGAGAAGGGCGCAGCCTTGGCGGGCGCGCTCGTCGTCGGGATCACCGCCGTCATTCAGCTGAAGAACGACTGGGCGGCGCGCGGAATCGACGCCTCCGTCACCAAGATACTGCTCGGCTTGATGGCGCTCGGCTGCGTGCTGGCGCTGCTCGCCGCCGTCAACGTTCTGGGGGCACGCGCATGAATCATGACGACGCTCACGACCCCTTCGAAGGGCCGCTCCTCCCGGCGAGTGCCGACATCACGATCGGCGTGAAGCTGTTGCTGGTTGCCGGCATCCTGGTCTCGCTCATGCAGGGCATCTTCGTCCACCTCGCGGCGCCGTACGGACGCGTCTGGCCCGCGGAAGCCTCGGCGAAGATCACGCTCCCGCCCTCGCACCTTCAGACGTAGGAATTCAGCCGAAGCGCGAGCCTTTGCCCTTCGCGTCGCGCGCCACGCCGACGCCGAAGGGCGAGATGTCGTCCGGGAGCACGCCGGTCGAGCGGCCGTCGATCTTGTGGATGCCGCCGTACTGGCTGAATTCGACCACGACCGGCCACATCAGCCGGTTTCCGATCGACGCGGGCCATTGGCGCAGCGGCCATTCACCGAGTACGAAGCGGTCGGCATTGAGCACCGCGACGTAGTACTCCGGCGGATCGTTGTCCGTCGCGCGATAGCGAACGTACCCGTCGACGGTGTAAATCGGACCGAACGTCTCCATCACGGCGCGCGCCGACGGCGCGATCAAAAAGATCGCGTACAGGAAGAAAGCGATTGCACCGACGGCAAAGATCGGGGCCAGCAACAGCGCGATCTCCTGCTTCCGCAGCAGCAGACCGACCGGCAAGAGCGCAAAGAAAATCCCGACGATCAGCGGCTCGATCGCGATGGTGAAGCGGCCGAAGAATCCGCGCAACACCACTCGGCGCTCGGCGCGCGTCCACGCGCGCCGGGCCACGTCGGAGCCGGGCGCCTCTCGCCGGTGCCGAGCCATTCGGACTCGTTCCACCAGCGGTGAAACGCTCCTGGTGCAGCTGCTGCCCGGCGGTATTTTTCGGCGCGCGCCGAACGTTCGCGTCATGGATCGCTCGCTGAAGCGGCGCATCGCCGAACTCGCAGCGGGGAGCGTGCTTGCGGCCGCCGTGCTGTGGCCGGTGAACGCGTCCGCGCATCCCGAGCGCATAGGCGGACTGGTGCTCACCGTCCTCGCCGCGCAGCGCGAGGCGGTCATCCGGCACGACGGCGGCAAGGGCAAATCCGGAACCACGACGCTGCTGCGCCTCTCCCCGCGCGTCGACGTCACTGCGCTCCACGACGGCGACCGCATCGTCGGGCTCGTCGACGACGACAGCGCGCCGCCGACGCTCGACGAGGTCAAGGTCATCCCCGCCGCGCCGGCGCCGAGCGCGATCCGCGTCGTCCATCCGCTCAACATCGGCGACCACATGCCGGCGACGCGCTTCGTCGACCAGCGCGGCCGCGCGTTCAGCTTCGCCGATTTCCGCGGCAAGTCGGTCGTCCTCGCCTTCATCTACACGCGCTGTCGCGATCCCAAAGAGTGCCCCGCGATCTCGAGCTCGTTTCACGTCCTGCAGACGCGCCTCGGAAACGGCCCCTACCATCTGGTGGAAATGACGCTCGATCCGAGCTTCGACCGGCCGGACGTCCTTGCGAAGTACGGTCAGTCGTTCCGCGCCGACGCCGGGCGCTGGACGTTCGGCACCGGCGATGCGCAAACGGTGCTCGATTTCGACGCTCGCTTCGGGATCGATCCGTTCGCGGATCCGAAGCTGGGCGTGATCCACACCGAGCGCACGGTGATCGTCGATCCCGACGGCAAGATCGTCGACTTCATCGATCAAGCCGGATGGGACCCGGCCGACGTCGTCGCGCGGCTGCAATCGGTCGAATCGCGGCCTTCCAATCCGCTCGCGCGCCTGGACTTCGAGCTATCGAAGGCGGCGACCGCCGTGTGCGGCAACCGGGTCGCCGGTTTCTCCGGGCTGGAAGACCTCGCGATCGTGCTGGTCATCATCGGCGCCGGCGGGTGGATCCTGCAGCGGCTCGCTCGAAAGATCTTCGCCGAACACGTCTAATCCGCGCGGGTTCACCAACGGCGAACCAACCCACTAGACGGTCTCGGAAACGATCCTCCGCGACGAGGTTCGGGCGAGCGGGACGGAGACAGCCTCGAGCGACGTCAGCACGGTAGCGACGACGAACGCGAGGAACGTCGCGACCGCGTTCGCCGCGTGCGCTTCGCGCAGCGCCGTCGGCAGCAGCCACAGCACGTTCAGCACCCCGAGCGTGATCTGCAGCGCCGTCAGCCCGAGCGCGACGCGCAGCGCGACCGTCGCGCGCCGCTGATACGCCGGCAGCAAGAACGCCGCGGCGATCGCGAACAGCAGCAGCGTTGCCGCGAGCAGCCGATGCGTCATCTGGAGCGTTTGCGGCACGGTTTCACCGAGGAACGTGGGCCCGCAGGCGGGGACGCCGAGGCATGCGAGGCCGGCGCCGCTCGAGCTGACGTACGCGCCCGCGCACATGGTGACGAACGCCCACGCGGTCGCGAGCGCGACCGGCGCGGTTCCGCGCCGCCCTTCGAGCGCCGGTGACGGTTGCCGCGCGTCGTACGTGAACGCCACGACCACCAGCGAGGTCAGGACCGCCAACAGCAGCATCGCGGCGCCCCAATGAATCATCACCGAGAGCGGGCTGTTCGCGAACTTGATCGTGGCGCCACCGAGCAGCACTTGCAGCACGAACACCGCGGCGAGCGCGAGCAGCATGCGGCCCAACGGCCGGATCGCCGAGCGCAGCCGCAGGCCGGCGACGACGATCCCCGCGACGACGAACGTCTCGATGAAAGCGAGCAGGCGATGCATCCACTCCAGCACGACCGTGCCGTGCAGCACCGGCACGACGGCGCCGCGGCAGAGCGGCCAGTCGGGACAGGTCATCCCCGCCACGTTGATGCGCGTCCAGCTGCCCAGCATCGCGAGCGCAAACGCGACCAGCGTCCCGGCCACCACCAGTGCACGAAAGATCCTCGTTGTATTCACGACGCGCTGTGCCAATCGATCCTCTCCGACGACGTGCCGGGACGCACAGTCCGCGACGCACTCCGGCCGAGTCTTCCGGGAACGCCTCGCCGACTTCCTACTGTTCGAGCGTCGCGGTCGCTTACGGCAACAACTCGGCCAACCGGACCCGAACGGTGCGCGCCGCGTTCGAGCCGGCGCTCACGACGCGATACGTGCGGACCGTTCCGACCGGTGCGGTATTGACCGCCGTCAGCTCGTCCGGTGTCATCGCCGGCGCCGGCTTGCCGCCGATTGCAACGATGCGATCGCCGGCGCGCAATCCCGCCGCCGCCGCCGGCGAGCCGGCGTAGACGAACGTGACGTCGAACGCGCCGTCAGCACGCCGGCGCAGCTGCAGACCGGTGCGGTTGAACACCGGATCCGCGCGATGCCGCGCCGGTGCAAGCCACATCGCGCCTTGGCGGTAGTCGATCGAGGTCACGTAGCGCTCGTGCAGGGTCTCGCTCAGGATCGCCGCCTCGACCGTCGTCGATTCCGAACCGTTCCGCGCCTGCGGGTACGCAGCGACGATCTCGTGCGGCAGGCGCAGTGCGCCGACGTTGATCGCCGCCCGAGCCACGCGCACCCCTGCGCCGGCGTCGAGACCACGGCTGAAGCGCCGATCCAAGCCGACCGCGTGCGCCCAGTGAGCTTCCACGATCGTCGAACCGGCGTTCCCCGTGTCGACCATGCACTCGCCGGCCATGCCGCCGACACGGCACGGTACGAGCGGTGCGTCTTCGTCGAGCGTGAGTGGGACGCGCACTCCGGGATAGCGAGCGTGGCGCCCGCGAAGCGGCGTGAGCGTGAGCGTTCGCCGAACGGGATCGACGATCGCCGAGAACCGTTCGAAGAGCTCCAGTCCCAGCCAGCCCGCTTTCGGCGGCAGCGGACCGCGTTCGACCCTCACGAACGGATACGGGATCATGTGCGCGACGCCCTCGCGCACCACCGCCTCGCCGATCCGCAGCTCGCGCACGCGAACGAATCCGCTGCTGGTCCACGGCGCCCGCGCCGGGTTCGCCGCGAGCACGCTCAGCCCAAGCCGTCGCGCGGTCGTCGCGGTCAGGATGAAATGCCCCCCGGTGTCGAGGACGAACGGAAACGGTCCGCGTCCGTCGAGCTTGACGTCGACCAGAATCTTGTGCGCTTCGATGCGAATGGGAACCGTCGTCGAGCGCGCGCCGCGCACCATCCGAACGTCGTCCCGTTGGGGCGGCGGCGCAAACTCGACGTCGTGCACGACCGGGCGCAGCGCGATCGCACGCGTGGTCAGCGTGACGACGTCACCATCCTCCGGATACTCGATGCGCCGCACGAACGGAATCACCGCACCATCAACGTCGCGCCAGTCGGAAAACCGCACCACGCGGGTGTCCTCGTTCAGGCGCAGGATGGTCCGATCGGGAAGCCCGCTTCGGCGATCGAACCAGATCTCGACCGGCACGCCGCCGCGCGGGACGGCCTGCACGACGGCGAACGCGCGACCGCCTTGCGAACGCAAGGCCGGCGCCGTCAACCTGCCCACGAGACGGTTCGGCGCGCACCAGCCGCGGCGATCGAACCAGGCGTCGGTGGCGGCGACGGCGCGGGCGTGCACGGCGTCGTAGCGGTGAACCGTGCCGGACCAATCGCTGATCCACGCCGTCGTCCCGTCGGAGCCCATCGTTTCACCGAGCCCCGCTACGTCGAAACGCCGCACGAACTGGCCGCTTCGGAGATCGCTCAACTCGGTGAACGGGCCGCGCAGGAAGCCGAGCATATCGATCGTTCCGTGCAGCGCGACGGCGGCGTGCGCAGCACGCGCGCACGCCGCGCCTCCGCGTTCGCCGGCCGCGGCGCCGCGGTCTCCGCACAACAGGAGGAGGACCGAGACGGCGAAGATCGTCAACCGCACCGGTTTGGAATCCGGAGATACGCTCAGCGCAGCCGGCCCGCGCGGACGCTGTAGAGCAGCGTGTAGCTGCGCGGCGCGAGCAGCGTCGGAACCGGGACGTACGTGCCGCCGCCGCGCAGCGAGAGCGGCTGCGCGAACTCGTTCGTCGAGAAGAGCCCGGTATCGGCGTTGAAGAGGTTGTTCGCGAACAACGTGAGCCGGCCGCGCCGCGCCGTCCAGGTGACCCCGGCGGCGACCTGCACGTACGAGCCGAGCGCGTTTCCGTTGTTCGCGGAGACCCAGGTCCCGTTGACGACCCACTCCAGCGCCGCCTTGCGCTGTTGCGCGTCGATCAGCAGTCCCGCTTTGTGGAGCGGGCGGAACGGAAGCTGCGCGCCGACCGCATACGGGCTGCCCGCGTAGAGCAGGCGCGGATCCGCCGATGCGAGCACCGCGCCGTTCACGGAGTAGCTCGGCAACGCGATCACCGCGCGACCAAGCACGATTTGTCCCGAGGCGTCGAAGCCGCGGTAGCGCACCGTCGTCCCGGCGATCTGCTCGGCGACGTAGATGCGGCTCGGGTCGAACGCCTGCGCCCCGCAGATCGCGCCGCTGTGCCAAAACGCCGCGAGCTGATCGACATAGGTTGCCGGCACCGCGCCGGCCGGAAGCGCGAGGAGCGGAAACTGCGCCTGCAGCGTCCCGTTGCGGTCGGTGACGTCGTACGCGTTCACGCGGACGCTCCCGCGGCGCCCGCGCCGGCTGTAGTTGAAGCTCGCCGCGCTCTGCGAGCCCGCGGCCGGGACGTCGGAAGGACCGTTGACGCGGACCTCGCTCGCGCCGCAGTCGTACTGGGCAGCGGCCGGGTCGGCGAACAATCCGCCGGCGCGATATTCCGAGCCGTTCCCGTAGTTCCCGAGCCCGAACGAGATCGTCTCCTGCTTCGAGGGCGTCAGCGCGACGTTGACGTCGGCGGCGCGGCGCGACTGAGCCAGGCTCACGTTCTGGCCGTAGCCGAGCGTCGCGCTCCAGCGGTCGGAGAACTTCACGGTGTCGGCGAGCACAGAATAGCCGTAACGGCTGTCGTTCTCGGTCGTGCCCTGAAAGCGCCCGCTCGCGATCGTGTGACCGCGCCCGGCGAACGTGCCGAAGTTCAGGATCAGCGTGTGGCGGTGGATCGCAACGGTCTCGTAGGTGAAGACGCCCGCGCCGTGTCCCGCCAAGTCGGACCGGTACGGCGACGGAATTCCGCCGACCACGCGGCCGAGCTCGCTGTCGACGTAGCCGTACGCGTTCGAGAACGCGTTGACGTTCACGATGACGTTTCCGATCTGACCTTGCATTCCGAACGTCTGCTGACCGCTCGTCCCGCGGATCGTCCCGCCGGGGCCGTACCCGCACGGCAGCAAGGTGACGAACTGGTCGCATAACGGCGAGGAGCGATTCGTCCCGCCGAGATAGCCGCCGGTCAGCGTAACGTGGCCGACCGGGTAGCGCAGCTTGAAGAAATCGCCGGTGCGGTCGAACGCGCCGTCGTGCACGTAGTCGAGCCCGCTGGTGTCTTCGAAACGCAAGCCGGTGAGGATGCTGTCGCCGCCGCGCACGGCGTGCTGCAGCGCGATCCCGAGCTTGTGATAGGAACCGCTCAGCGAGAGTTGCGCAGCGGTGTGCTCGTAGGTGCCGTACGACGCGGACGCCTGCGTCTGCCAGGTCTTCGTCGGCTCCAAGGTCCGGAAATTGACCGCGCCGCCGATCCCGGTGCCGTTGTTCCCGCTGCTCACGCTGACGCCGGTCGACAAGTCGGCGGCGACCGACTGCAGCGTCGCCGCGCCGCCGCCGAGCAGCGGCGTGCCGCCCGCGCTCGCAAGGGTTTGCGAAGGGTCCATGTTGCGCAGCGAAATCGAAAGCGTACCGAGCTGCTGGTCCTGCGTGACGGAGATTCCGCCGATCTTGTCGAGCGCGTCGGAAAGGTTCTCCGAGATGCGGCGGATCGGATTGCCTTCGTCGACGTCGACGCTCGAGATCGAGACCGCCGGGCGCGCGCGCACGCGGCCGATCTCTTTCAGCTGTTCCGGCGCCGGGGTCGCGGACGCGTTCGGCGGCGCGGGCTTCTTCGCGGCCGCCCGCTCGAGGGTGATCTCGACGACCTTGCGCTCGCCCGCGAGCGCTTCGACGTCGTCCGCGTCGACGCCGGCGTAGCCGCTCAGCACGACGCGCAATCGGTAGAGCCCAGGTTCGACGTCGGTGAAGCGGACGCGGCCGTCGTGCGGGGTCAGCGCCGACCCGGTCAACGCGCCGCTGATGAACACGCGTGCGTCGGCGAGCGGTTTCCCCGCCGCGTCGGTGACGCGGACTTCGATCTCGGAAGGCGCGCTCTGCGCGTGCGCCGCCGAAGGCAGCGCGAGCGCGAGCGCACAGAACAGCACTGCGACATACGTCGCGAGAAAAGAACGCCCACGCATCGTGCTCATCGCTTCGGCTCCGGCTGCAACGGGCCTCGTCCCATTCCGTACGTTTACAGTGCGGCGATCGCGTGACCGTGCTCAGTGCAGGCGCGGCGAGGCGGCGGCGAAGCGGCGGACGAGCACGTCGACGTTGGTGATCGCGGTGCCGACGACGACCGCGTTCGCGCCGGCGGCGAACGCCGCGCGCACGTCGTCCGGCGCCGCTACGCCGCCTTCGCAGATCGCGAACGCGCCGCTCGCCGCGCACGCGCGCACGAGCTCGAGCGCGGGAAGCGGCGTGCCGCGCGTTTGGTCCGTGTAGCCGCACAACGTCGTCGCGACGATCTCCGCGCCCGCCGCAACGGCGTGGGCTATGTCGTCGGCCGCCGCGCAGTCCGCCATCGCAAGCGCGCCGCGCGCGTGAACGGAAGCCACCATTGCGGCGACGTCGCGGCCGCTCGGACGCGGGCGACCGGTTGCGTCGAACGCGACGATCTCCGCGCCCGCGGCGACCGCTTCGGCGACCTCGCGCTCGCTCGCGGTGATGTACGGTTCGAACCCCGCGTACGCGCGCTTGACGATGCCGACGATCGGAACCGCGACCGCGCGCCGCACGGCGGCGATGCGCGCCAGCCCTTCGACGCGGACCGCGGCGGCGCCGTTCGCCACCGCGACGCGGCTGAGCAGCGCGATCGTCTCCGGTGTGTTGAGCGGCGAGTCGGTTTCGGCTTGCACCGAGACGATCAGCGCGCCGCGCAACGCGTCGAGCACCTCGGCCGGAGGGCGACGACGAACGGGCATCAGCCTTCGAGGATGCGGTCGGGGACCGCCAAGCCGGCGTCGGCGAACGCGAGCAGGGCGGCGCCGATCGCGGGATCGTAGCGCGGCGTCACCGCGCGCGCGCGCGGCGCGAGCTCGGCGAGCCGTTCGCGCGCGCGCGCGAAGAACGCTTCGTTGACGAACGCGCCGCCGGCGAACGCGACCGGCACGTCGCGCGCGCCGAGATCGAGCCGCGCGAGCGCCGTCGCGGCGAGCGCGGCGAGCGCCGAGGCTGCCTCGCCGACGATCGCCGACGCGCCGGCGTCGCCGAGCCGCGCGGCATCGTGCACGAGGCGCGCGAAACCCGCCAGCTCCGCGCGCGAGACGCGCCCGAGCAGCGCCGCGGTCGCCAAATCGCGCAAGTTGCGGCGGTCGAAGTACGACAGCGCCGCCTCGCCGAGCGGGCTGCGCGCGCCGCGGTCCGCTTCGGCCATCGCGTGCGCGAGGCCGTCGCGCGCGACCGCGAACGCGCTCCCTTCGTCGCCGAACAGAAAGCCCCAGCCGCCGACGCGCACCGACGTTCCGTCCGCGGCTTCGCCGTACGCCACCGAGCCGGTTCCGGCGATCACGACGACCGCCGGCCGCGCGTGAACCGCGCCGGCGAGCGCGATCGGCGCGTCGTGCTGCACGCGCACGACCGGCGCGGCGAACTGCGGCTGCGCGCCGTCGAAGTGCGCGTCGTAGCCGGAGAGTCCCGCGTGCACCGCCTCGAAGCGCGTCGCGCGCGGCAAGCCGGCCGCGTCGAGCGCGCGCATCAGCGCGTCGTTCGACGCGTCGGCGAACTTGCGTGAACCGGGCGGCTCGTCGACGTGATCGGCCGGTCCGCCTCGCCCGCGGCCGCGCACCACGCCGTCCTGATCGACGATCACCGCCGTCGTGTGCGACTGCCCCCCGTCGATCCCCGCGACGAGCTTCACGGCGCGAGCGATTCCGCGAACGCGTCGGCAGCGGCTTCGCGCGCGGTTCGGTTCGCGATGCGCAGAACCTCGCCGATCGCCTCGCGATGATGGTACAGCTCGTGCGCGATCGCGCGATCGAGCGCGTCGCGCACGATGCACGACGAGCCGGCCGGCAGCGCGCGCTCGTTGATGCGAATCACCGGGCCGTCGGGATCGTACTCCGCCACCAGCGTCGCGGCGCCCCAGTCGCCGAGGTCGGCGACTTCGACCCGCACGCCGTACGCATCGGCGAGCGCGCGCGGGTCAGGCATCCTTCGACAAGCTCAGGACAGGCTCGCGGCGGGGCGGCGCAAGTCGACGCCGTCGCGGACGAGCCGCTCGCGCAGCAGCGCGGGATCGAGCGCGCGCGGCGCGACGGCGCGCTGCACGGAGAGCGCCGCGGCCGTCCCGGCGGCTTGGCCCAACGTCATCACGGTCGGCGTCAGACGCGTCGAGGCGAGCGCTTCGTGCGTCGTCGAGATGCAGCGCCCCGCGACCAGCAAATCGTCGACGCGCTTCGGCACCAGACAGCGGTACGGAATCTCGTACGAGGCGCCGGCCGGCAGACGGTGCGTCGTCGTCCCGGCTCCGGACGGGTTGTGAATGTCGATCGGGTAGGCGCTGCGCGCGACCGCGTCGTCAAACGTACGCGCGTTCAGCACGTCGTCGGCGGTGAGGGTGTATTCCCCCTCGATGCGGCGCGACTCGCGCACGCCGATCTGCGTCGCGGTCGCGGCGAGCCGCGCGTTCGCGAAGCCCGGCACGTCGCGGCGGAAGAAATCCAGCAGCTGCATCACCTGCGCGCGCGCCTCGACCTCGGCGCGGGTCAGATCGTCGGGATCGAGCGGGTCGACGCCGACGACGCGCGTCATGTTGACCGTCACCTCGTCCGGGTACGGCGTGGCGAAGAACGAGACCAGCTCGCGCGGGACGTTGACGGTGCCCCGTTCGCGCGCCGCATCCCAGAGCTCGTACAGCCCGGCGACCGCGGTCAGCGCGCCGGGCGTGCGCTCGTGCGTCTTGAGCGAGCTGCGCATCTGCTCGGGATGCGCACGCACGTACGCGGAGAGCAGCCCGAGGTCGACGTGCGAGAGCCGGAACATCAGCGAAGCCGGCTGCACGCGGCCGCGCGCGTCGCCCTGCTGCGTCGGTACGCCGGCGCTCGCGGCGACGTACGCGTCGGCGGTCGCGTCGATCGTGCGCCGCGCGCGCACCTCACGAACTCCGCCGACGGTCGCGAAGCGCGCGCCCGCGACGCGCGTTCCTTCCATCAGCGCGTCGAGGAACCAGGCGTGCAGCAGCAGCGCGACGTTGTTTTCGCGCATCATCTCGAAGAGCAGCGCCTTGTGGATCTCCGGATCGAACGGCGTGATCGTCGGAACGTAGTCCGACGCGTCGTGCAGGTGCCCGGGCGAGCCGCCGCGCGCGACGAGCCGCTCGACGATCTCCTGCGCGATCCCGCCGACGATTCGCTCCTCGCCGGAATGAAACGTCATCCACGGCCCGACCATCGACGCCGTCGCCGTGCCGCCGAGAAAGCCGTAGCGCTCGACCAGCAGGACGCGCGTCCCGTTCCGCGCCGCCGCCAGCGCGGCGGCACAACCGGCGTTTCCTCCGCCGATCACGAGGACGTCGTACTCGCGCATCGGCGTGGCCTTCGCGGGCGCTACGGGTTTCCGCTTCCTCCCGAGGCGCCGAAGACCTGACCCGTCGAGTAGCTGGACTCCGCCGATGCGAGCGCGACGTAGACCGGCGCGAGCTCGGCCGGCTGGCCGGCGCGCCCGTACGGCGTCTGCGCGCCGAACTCCGGCAACTCGGACTCCGGCTGGCCGCCGCAGACCTGCAGCGGCGTCCAGATCGGCCCTGGCGCGACCGCGTTCACGCGAATCCCTTGTTTTGCGACCTGCTTCGCGAGGGCTTTGGTGAACGCGACGATCGCCGCTTTGGTTTGCGAGTAGTCGAGCAAGTTCGGGCTCGGCTCGTACGCCTGCACCGAGGCGGTGTTGATGATGCTCGAGCCCGCATCGAGGTGCGGCAGCGCAGCCTTGGTGATCCAGAACATCGCGTAGACGTTGGTCTTGAACGTCCAGTCGAAGTCCTCGGTCGTGAGGTCCGCGATCGCGTCGTGCGAGTGCTGCCGCGCCGCGTTGTTCACCAGGATGTCGAGCCCGCCGAGCTGCGCGACGGCGTCCGCGACCAGCTTGCGGCAGAAATCTTCGGCGCGGATGTCGCCCGGCAGCGGGACCGCCTTGCGCCCCGCCGCGCGGATCAGGTCGACGACCTCGTGCGCGTCCGGCTCTTCGGCCGGCAGGTAGCCGATCGCGACGTCGGCACCCTCGCGCGCGAACGCGATCGCCGCCGCGCGCCCCATCCCCGAATCGCCGCCGGTGATCAGCGCCTTGCGCCCGTTCAACCGGCCCGAACCGCGATAGCTCTGCTCGCCGTGGTCCGGTCGCGGCGTCATCTTGCCGGCGAGGCCCGGCCACGGCTGCTGCTGCCGCGGGAACGGCGGGCGCGGATATTCGCTCGTCGGATCGCGCTTCGTCGTCTGATCGGTGCCCGAGCGCGGCGCGGTTTGCGCGGCCGCCGCCTGCGCGCCCGTTCCCACCGCCGCCGCGGCGATTCCGGTTCCGACGCCGCCGACGAAGCTTCGCCGCGAGCTGTTGCCGACTTCGTTCCAATTCATGCGAGGGTTCTTTCCCGTGCTTGCACCGGGGCGCGGTGTCGGGCGCTCGCCGTGCAGCCCTGCACGGAAGTTCACGCGCGCTTCGGCGCGATCAGCAACACCACCGGATCGTCGTCCGGGACGCCGGACAGCTCCTCGCGCACCAAGCCCGCAACCTGCGCCGCTTCCGCCATACCGGCGAACTCGCCGATTCGCGCGCCGCGCAACAGGAAGACATCGGGGAGCGCGCGCCCGACGTCGCCGAACGCGGTGTGCTCGTCGACCGCCCGCGCGAGCACGCCGTCGACCTCCCTCGCACGCGTCGTGTATGCGAACGCACCCGGCAGCACGAGGCGAACGACGCCGCGCGCGTCGACGACGGCGCTCTCGTGCGCGGAAGCGATCACCGCGAGCGCGCTGGTGCGCGCGACGACCCGCACGCGACCACCGCGCAGGTGTGCAGCGGCGGCGGCGAGCTGCGCTGTTTCGTCCACCACGACCGCTTGCTGCGCGCCTTCGGCGAGCGCCGTCGCGCCCGAGGCGGTCGCGCGCACGCGGTTGCGCGCGGTGTCGACCTCGACGACGACCTCGACGCGATCCGGGGCGGCGCCGGATGCGACCACCGCGTCGATCGCTTCGCGCCGGATGCGCGCAAGGTCTGCCGGCGCCGGATCGACGATCGTGCGCTCGACGACGTCGCGCACGAGCGCGAGCGCGACGCCGAGCGGCGAGATCACTTCGGCGTCACGCGCCAGCCGGTGCGCGAAGCCGAGCTGCTGCGCCGCGTACGGGACGATCGCCGCCGCTCCCCCGCCGCCGCCGACCAGCACGACGTTCGCGCGCTCGAGCGCGTAGTCCGCGATCAGCTCGTCCAGCGTCGCGCGCAGGCGCTCCGTCGCGCGGTCCAGGATCGCGTGCGCCAGCGCCTCGGCGGTCGTGCCCAGCGCTTCGCCGACCCGCTCGCACGCCAGCCGCGCCGCTTCCGCATCGCCGCGCGCGAAGGCGCCGTCCGGGACGGTGCCGAGAACGTTCGCGGCGCACGTCGGCGTGATGGCGATCGGCGTTCCGCCGGCGGCAAGCAGCGCGGCGACGCCGTTCGATAGATCGGTGCGCGCGCTCGCAATGAGTGCGCGGTCGCTGAACGCGGCGTACTGATATCCGGCAATGTGCGCCGAACGCGGGCCGATGTCCGCGACGCGGCCGTTCGCGACGCGCGCCAGCGAGCCGCCGGCGACGGCGATCGTGCGCACGTCGAGCGTGCGCAGCAGCGTGCGGTGGCCGCCGATCCGCGCCGGCCGCATCTGCGGCTGCCCGCGCCGGATCACCGAGCAGTCCGCGCTCGTCCCGCCGACCTCGATGAAGATGCCGTCGGTGACGTTCTCGTGGAACAACGCGCCGGCGATTCCGGCCGCGGGCCCGGAGAGCATCGTGAGGATCGGTCTGCGCTCCACCTCGCCGACGTCCATCACGCCGCCGTCGCTGCGCATGATCATCAGCGGCGCCGGAATCCGCGCCTCGCAGACCGCGCGCGCCGTCACGCGTGAGGTCCGCAGCATGCGCGGCAGGATCGCGGCGTTCAGCGCCGCCGTGCGCGTGCGCGCGCGCAAACCGTACTGCGTCGAGACCTCCGCCCCGCTCGTCGCCGCAAAACCGTTCGCGCGCGCCGCCGCGACGAGCCGCGCTTCGTGCTGCGGCCGGTCGACCGCGAACGGCTCGCTGACCGCAACCGCTTCGACGCCCGCGCTCCGCAGCGCGTCGAGCAGCCGCGGGTCGCTGCCGTCGAACCAAGCCGGTGCGAACCGCACCCCTTCCGCCAGCGCGAACGGCGCGAACCGCGCGAACGCCCGCGTCACCCCACCGCCCAGGGTCACGACGCCGACCTTCGCGACGTCCCCTTCGAGCAGCGCGTTGGTCGCCTGCGTCGTCGAGTGCGCGATGAACGCGATCGACGCCGGCGCGACCGCGTGCTCTCCGAGCAGCCGCTCGAGCCCGGCGACGATCCCCGCGGCAACCCCGTCCGGGTGGTCGTGCGTCGTCGGCACCTTGACCGACGCGACCAAAGTGCGCGTGCCGGCGTCGACCGCGACGACATCCGTGAACGTCCCCCCGACGTCGATCCCGATGCGGAGCTTCGCCGCGCTGCTCAGCGGAGCAGCTCGTCGACGGAAAAGACGGCGTCGGGAAACGCCGCGAACGAAACGCTGTCCGCACCCTGCGCCACCCGGTACGACTCATATTCTGCACCGCGCGGATCTCGATAGATTTCAATCCTCTCCTTACGGACGTCGGCAACCCAGTATTCGGTAATGCCGGCTTCCGCATAGACGCGCAGCTTCCGAGTGCGATCGGAGGAAAGCGACGACCAGGCCACCTCGATGATCGCGTGGACGTCCGATGCGCGAGGCAGCTCGCGCCGATAGGTGTCCTTTGCGACCAAAAGCGCGAGGTCCGGCTCGAGAACCGTGTCGTCACAAAGCACCAACGGCATCTGGCTCCAAAATGCCGTCTTGCCCTGAAGCCGCTTTCTGATGAGTTCCACGCAATTCCAGAGCAACCCCGCGTGTTCCGGCCCCTGCGGCGGAGCGTAGCTTATCAAGACGCCGTCGATGAGCTCGACTCGTTCGTTCGCGTCGAAGATGCCGATTTCGGCCATCATATTGTACTCGTCTGCCGTGATGCGGCGGACGTCTCCGTGCGCTATCATCTCAACGCTCAGCCGACCAGCTCGTCGACGGAGAACAACACGTCCGGAAACGCCGTGAACGCGACGTTTTCGCCCTTCGTCGCGACGGTTCGTGCGGCGTAACCGAGCTCGTGCTGGTCGCGGTAGAGCTCGGTCTCCTTCTTTTTGACGTTGACGATCCAGTATTCCCGGATCCCTACCCTGGCGTAGAGCCGTAGCTTCTCGCCGCGGTCGAACCGGAGTCTCGTGTCGCTGACTTCGACGACGGCGACGACGTCGTGGGGGACGGGCAGTCCTCCAGCGTAGTAGTCGTCCCGGTTCTTCACCAGGGCGAAATCCGGGAAAGGCTTCGAGTGCTCCGACGCGACGAACGGGAGCTGCGTCCATATCGTCACGTGGTCGCCCAGCCCGTGCACGAGCCGCGCCATCGTGCGGGCCACGATCGACGCGTGCGGGGCGTTCATGGGCTCTCGGCGGACGATCCGACCTTCGATGAGCTCGACCCGGTCGTCCGGCTTGATGTTCCCGCGCTCCCACATCCGGTCGAACTCTTCGACCGTGATGAGACGTTCCGAAGCTTCTGTGGTGCTTGCCATGTCACTCATCGATTCCACCTCACCGCAAGCATCGGGAGGTTTCCGAGTTGTGTCCATACTCAAGCACCGTCCGCCCCGACGTCCCCGGTGACGACGATCGTCCGCATCACCAGCGTAACCCGCTCGTCGACGGCATACCGCTCGAACAACGCACGCAGCGCGGCGTAGAGCTCGTCCGCCTGCGGCCCGGTGTTCGGCAGGTATGAGGTGCTGCCGGCGCGCGCGGCGAGGCCTCTTTCGTCGAGCACGTGGTCGTTTCGTACCTCGCTGCGGCGTTTGTCGTGCCAGCCTTCGAACGCTTCGAACGCCGCCAAACCGTCCGCACGGCGCCGCTCCGTCGCGTCGGTCTGGTACGTGCGCACCAGCTCGCCGTACGCCGCGGTGAACGGATCGTGCTCGTCGCGCTCGTTGTAGATCACCGCGGCGCGGCCGGCCGGGCGCAGAATGCGGACGATCTCGTCGAGTGCCTGGCGGTGGTCGAACCAGTGGAACGCCTGAAACGCCGTCACCAGGTCGACGCTCGCCTCGTGCAACCCGGTCGCTTCCGCACGCGCGTCGATCCATTCCACGCGCGGATGCGGCTCGGCGGCCTCGCGCATCGCGCGATTGGGCTCGACCGCGTGCACCTGCGCGCCGCGCTCGGCGAGCAGCCGCGACGATATCCCGGTTCCCGCGCCGAGGTCCGCGACGACGACGTCGCCGGGATCGCCCAGTCCGTCGAACAGCGCGTCGAACACCGCCGCCGGATACGACGGCCGTCCGCTGACGTAGTCGCCGGCGCGGTCCGAGAACCGCTCGGTGAAGCTCATCGCTGCTCGGCGGGGTTCGCCGGCGTCTTGCGCAACGCGGTCGCGAGCTCGTCGTAGAGATACGTCATCGTTTCAATTCCGCCGAAGAGCTGGCTCAGGTCGAACTTCTCGTTCGGCGCGTGGATCGAGTCGTCGGGGAGGCCGACTCCGATCAGCACCTGCGGCAAGTGCAAAATGCGGTCGAACGACGAGACGGGGCCGATCGTCCCGCCCGTTCCGATGAACACCGGCGCTGCGCCGAAGCCGAGCTCCATCGCGCGCGCCGCCGCCGCGACGGCGGGGTGATCCCGCGAGGTCTCCACCGCGCGGACGTCCCCGTGCGCCTCGACCTCGACCCGCACGCCTTTCGGCGCGACGCGCTGCACGAACGTCGCGACCGCGTGCTTCACCTGCGCGGGATCCTGGTGCGGCACCAAGCGCGCCGAGACTTTCGCTTTGGCGAACGAAGGGATGATCGTCTTCTGGCCGGCGCCCTGATAGCCGCCGTACATGCCGTTCACCTCGAGCGTGGGCCGAAACCACATACGCTCGAGCGGCAGCCGCGTGCTTTCGCCGCTCAGCTCGGGTACGCCGAGCGCGTGCGCCTCTTTCGCCGGGTCGAACGGCAGCGCCGCGATGCCGGCGCGCTCGTGCGGCGAGAGCTCGCGCACGCCGTCGTAGAAGCCGGGGACGGCGATCCGCCCGTGGGCGTCCTTGAGCTGCGCGAGGATCTGCGCGAGCGCCTCGAGCGGGTTCTTCACGATCCCGCCGTAGTAGCCGGAGTGCAGGTCGCTCACCGGACCGTGCACGGTGATCTCCCAGTGCACCAGGCCGCGCAGCGAGGTCGTCAGCGACGGAACGTCCTCGGCGAACACGGCCGTGTCCGAGACGACGACGACGTCGCACGCCAGCCGCTCGCGCTCGCGCGCGAGGAACGGCTCGAAGTTCGGCGAGCCGATCTCCTCCTCGCCTTCGATCACGACTTTGACGTTGAGCGGAAGCTTGCGGTTCACGCGCAGGTGCGCTTCCAGCGCCGCGAGGTGCATCAGGCACTGGCCCTTGTCGTCGACCGCGCCGCGCCCGTAGATTTTCCCGTCGCGTACCGTTCCTTCGAACGGCGGCGAGGTCCACAGCTCGTACGGATCGGCCGGCTGCACGTCGTGGTGGCCGTAGATCAGCACGGTCGGCGCGCCGGGCGCCGCCAGCCACGCGCCGTACGCGACCGGATGACCGCCGGTTTCCAGCACTGCCGCGTCGGCGAGCCCGGCCTTCTGCATGCGCGCGACGGCGTGCTCGGCGGAGCGGCGCACGTCGGCGGCGTGGTCGGGCTGCGCCGAGATCGACGGCACCGCGATCCAAGCCTTCAGCTCGTCGAGGTAGCGGTCGCGGTTGGCGCGGACGTATTCGATCAGGGCATCGGCGTGGGGAGCGAGCATGGCGATCTTCTTCGCCGCGCGCACCCCGGATGCCGCGTCAACGACGATTCAGCCGCGACCCCAGCTCGCGACGCGCGGCGGCTGCTGCGCGGCCGGGCCGTGCGCGCCGCCGGGATCGCGGCCGTCGCCGTGCTCGGCCGCGAGCTCACTCTCGCGCGGCTCGTCGAGGTCGATGCGAACCCGCAGCCGCCACGCGCCGAGCACGATCGCGAAGTGCGTCGCCATGATTGTCATGCCTTCACCTCCCGCTTCGACCAGATGTACGCGCCCGCGGCGATGCACGCGATCCCGATCCCCCACGCGACCGCCAGCCCGGCGCCGCCGTGCGCGAACACGATGTCACCTCGGGGGCCGCCGCTGCCTTGCAAGTACGTCAGCGGGTTCAGGTAGTTCAGCGCGACGGTAATCTGATGGAGCAGCGGCGGGAACGGCATCTGCGTCAGTCCGGGGACGATGAGCGCGTACGCCCAGCTTCCGCCGGCGACCGCGTTGCCTCGTCCCGGCAACAGCGCCGAGACGAACACGACGAGCCCGTACCACATCACCGCCACGCCGGCCAACGCCGGAAGCTCCGCCCAACTTCCGTGGCTGGGCGTGACGTACTGCGCCAAGCCGAGGACGACGAGGGTGAGCAGCGCGACGACGACCGTGAAGATCCAAGCCGCCAGCATCCCGAGAAACGCGACCGCGGCGTAGCGCGCAGCGATCCAGAGACGCGCGAGCGGTCTGGTCCACGCGATCGCAATCGTCTTGTGCTCGGCGTCGAGCCCGACCGCGAAAAATGCCGCCAACATCACCGGTGCGAACAGGCTGCCGACGATGAGGGCGTCGAGCGGAATCATCGGGTTCGCGTCGTGCGACATCTGAATCCGCGGCGGCCCGTCCTTGAACGCGAGCGCCAGCCCGAGTGCCACGAGCAAGCCGAAGATGACGGCGTACCACGTCAGGATGCGGCGCGCGCGCAAGATCGCAACGTATTCCATCAGCGGGAACCTCCGTCGGAGACGGCATCGAGGAAGATCTCTTCAAGGGTGCGGTCGAGGACGCGCACGCCGTTGCCGCCGCGCCGCCCGAGTTCGGCGGCGACCGCGTCGGCGGTGCCGTTCGCGTACACGCGCACGGTCCGTCCGGCGCGTTCGACGCGGCATGCGCCGGTCACGTCGTCGAGCGCGGGAATTTCGCCGTCGAAGGTGGCTTCGACTATCTTCGAGCCGGCGCGCAGGTCGTCGATGACGCCGCTCACCACGATCCGGCCGTCGCGCATGATCGCGACGCGGTCGGCGGCGCGCTCGATCTGACCGATCTGGTGCGAGGAAAGCAGGATCGTCGCGCCGTTCGACGCGGCGTCGTACAACAGGTCGAGCACGGCCCGCTGCATCACCGGATCGAGCCCGCTCGCCGGCTCGTCGAGGATCAGGATCGACGGGTTGTGTGCGAGCGCGACGATCAGCGCGAGCGCCGTCTGCTGGCCTTTCGAGAGCCGCTTTGCCGCTTTGCGCAGGTCGAGGCGGAACGTCGCGACCAGCTCGCGAGCGCGCTCGGCATCGTAGCGCGGCTGCGTGCGGCGCATCAGCTCCAAGTGCTTCGCGACGCTCATCCAGCCGTACAGCTCCGGCCGCTCCGGCACGTATCCGATCTTGGCGAACGTCCGCGCCTCCAGCGGCTCGCCGTCGAAGCGCGCCTCGCCGGCGTCGGGCTTCGCGAAGCCGAGCATGCACTTGAACGCCGTCGTCTTTCCGGCGCCGTTTCGTCCCAGGAGTCCGCAGACGGAGCCGTCCGGTACCTCAAGCGCGAGGTCGTCGACCGCGAGCACGTCCTTGTAGCGTTTCGTCAAACCGCTGATGGCGATCACTTCTTCTCCTCCGGATAGCTGCGGGCGATCGACGCGTCGGCGATCGTGCGAATCTCGTCGTGAGTGATGCCGAGCGAGCGCGCCTCGCGCACGGCATCGTCCATGCCGCGCGTCGCGACGTCGAGCGCCACCCGGCGCGCGTCGCCCAGCGCTCCGTTCTCGCTCACGAACGAGCCGCGTCCGGGCGCGGTGGCGATGACGCCTTCGCGCTCCAGCTCGCGATAGACACGAGCGACGGTGTTCGGGTTGAGCTTGAGATCGTGCGCGAGGCCCTTCACGGTCGGCAGGCGCTCGCCTGGCGCGAGCGCGCCGAGCGCGATCGCGCGCTTGATCTGCTCGGAAAGCTGGAGGTAGAGCGGCGCTCCGCCATACGGATCGACCGAGAAAAAGGCGGGCAAGGGACTTTAGAGCGTGATGCCCCAGCCACGGAAGAGGCCGGAGTCGCGCGGCGTCCGGATGAGGGTCGGGCCGGCGCTCGGGCGGTAGGTCTGAGGAACGACGGGGCGGGTGGAGTTGGTCGTCATGGCGGGCTCCGTTTCAAGGGTCCTTTATATGAGTCGTACTAGTCGTCCTAGTACGGTTATACTTATACCAAGCTCGCTAGTACAAGTCAAGGCCTCGGCCAAAAATTTCGAGACTCCCCGCGCCGAGCTCGATTGTCCGACTTGCTCGATCCGGTCGGCGGCACGGCGCTGGCCGGTCGGCCGCGCCACCCCGCTGACGTCAGGACTCGTCGGCTTGAGCGTCCCGCCTTAGCGCGTTGCCTCGGCGCACTGCGTTGCGGATGCTGGAACGCGAATGACGTGGCCTTCTGCAGCGCATCGCCACAGCGTATCTAATGCATGATTATCAATACGATATGCTTGGCTTAGCGGAGGCCCGGGTCGGTGGTCGGCCAAGTGAGGTTGCTATGGGGATTCGCTCGCCTCGCGGGATCGCTACTCTACTCGGCGCCCTGTTTACGATCATGAGTGGCGTCTTGTACGGCATCCATTTTGTTCTCGACCAAACAAGCCGAGTGCAGGCTGCAGTTGCGATTATAGGTGAGGCGCAGAAACCGAACGCCGCAGATCGCCTTGTCGATTGGTTGACGAAGGGCCCTTCATGGCTTCCATTGGCCGTATTCGGCGCGTTTCTAGTCGCAACACTCTTCTTAGGTTTTGGCCCGCGCGACTGGAGGGGTTGGCGATTCTGGGAACAGCCACACGACGTGGGTAAATCCGAGGATGAACAGCGGACGCCGAACGAAGCTGAAACCGAGGGGATAATTCAAACGCAACGAACGCGGATAGAAGCCCTTGGACGGGAGCGTGATGGCTTGAAGTTGGAGCTAGCGGCGGCCAAGAGTATGTCGCAGCCCGCTGACGAATGGCAGCGAATCCAGTGGCCGCAGGCAATTGCTCTACCGGGCGCAACCGAGCTTAGCGTCGGCAAAGACAAGCCCGTGCAAATGTTTCAAATCACGCCCGGCAACTTTCAGGAGGTTTCGTGGGGCGGTGTCAAGATGCGCCTGGAGTACGTAGACCAATATCGCAAGGACAGCGACCTGGCGGTGCTCCTAAAAATCACTGGAAAACACGGACTGTTGCCGTCTTTTGTGATCCACGGCGGCCCGGCGGTCGATGAGGTCTCGCAAGACCATTTTCGGCTTCCAGCAAGTGGCGCCGACGCCGGCGCGCGTTCTACGTATTATCATCACTATGCGCCCGGCAGGTATACCGTCCTGGCGTTGCACGTAGACCATCTCAACTCGCAAAACGGCTTGCTACGGTTGAATGGCCTCTTTGCTTCCTGGTCCGAAGACCTCGGTGATTTATTTGGTAAGCTGTTTTCACCGCCGCCGCCAAAGCCTGGGCCAAGTCCGGGGGGATTAGGCGGACCTGGCTTAGGCGGCCCTGGATTAGGACCACAAGATGCAACCTGACAAAACTGCGCTCGAAATCTTCGGCGCCGCGGAGCCGCAACCATGGCGCGGGCAGACTATTGCCGTTCGGGCGGCGGCGAGTGCCACGAAGTGACGGCGCGAGCGCGGTCCGAGAAGTAGACGAAGCGGCGTGACGTTGTCATTGAGTCAAGAAAATCGTGTTGATGATTATTGTTGCAAAGTGCCGCCATGGTGGCACACTCGGCTATTAGACTTGTCCCATGGGCGAGCTTCTGACGCAGATACAGATCGATCACGTCAAGGAGTTGATTAAAAAGCTCGAACCCGAAGAGCGTATCCGCCTGCGAGCATGGATCGGTGCGCGATACGACGGTTGTGGGTTTGAGCGAAGCGACGAGGTGGCTGACTCTCCGCTCAGCCTATACTTCGTACGAGACTTCGAACACGAAGATATGCGCGAAGTGAAGCCGGCTGGTTTTCGAGCGGGCCAGAAGCGGACGTGGAACGTCCCAGGAATCTATGCGATTGCAACGGATGTCGATTGGCTCTATGTAGGACGTGCGACAAAGCTTGCGATCCGCCGCACGAATCACGCGTCGACACTGCGCAACAATACGCATCAAAATCGTTTGCTCCAGCGCCATTGGAACGTCACTTCGGACCCAATGTGGTTCGTGGTGTTGGAGCGCTGGCCTAATACGATTTCTCGATTCCGTCGCGGCTCAGGGGAACATCCGCGCGAACTTCTGTGGAAATCCCGGCTGCGTCCCCTCTACGACCGCGAAGGTCGTAAAGCCGACATCTCGTTCTTGATTACCCCGTGAAAGGTTCTCCGAGCTGGACGTGGGCGGGCGGGCCGCCCACCTTCCCGCGCTCGACGTCGAAGTCGTGGGGCTGGCCGTCGTAGGCGCGGAGCTGGGTCTGGTAGGTGCCGTACTCCCACCAGAATTTTCCGTCGAGCTTGTCGATCACGTCGCCGGTGCGCAGGCCCGCGGCGTAGGCCGGGCCGCCGGGCCGGACCAGCGCGCGCATGTAGCCGTCGAAGGGCTTGAAGAGGACGTAGAAGTACGTCGGGCGCGGGTCGGCCGGGTCGAACGCCAGACCGCGCTCGAAGACCTCCGATGCGAGCGCGGGATGCTCGCGCGACCAGACCCGCATGCGGAACAGCGTGTCGAGCGCCGCTTCGCGCAGCACGCCTTGCGCGTGCCACTCGTCGACGTCCCAGCCGGCGCAGTCCATCAGGTGCAAGCCGACGTCGCGCCCGTCGCTGCCGAGCGGGGTCACGACGAGGCGCAGCGCGGCGGCGTACGGCTTCGTGCGGCAGTCGCTCGCCGAGGGATCTCCGCGCGCGTCGACGACCCGGTAGCCGGGCCAGCCGCGCGCGATCGACGCGGCGACTTCGTGCGCGGCGATCTTTGCCTCGGCGGTTCCGTCGTCGAGCACCGCGACCGCGTGCGCCGACGAGGCCGGCGCGAACATGCCGTCGGTGAGCGTCGCGGCGGCGGCAGCGCGCGCCGCAAAGGGCGGCGTTCCGAACAGCGCGCCGCCGGCGACGACGGCCATCACCGCGGCGATGGTCGCGACGGCGACTTGCCACGGCAGCGTCAGCCGCGTGATCCGCTCGACGCCGATCCCGGTGAAGTTCGCGACCCACACGTTCTGCGTGTTGGTCGGGTCGCAGACGTTCTGCACTTGGACCACCGCCATCATCGCAGCCAGCAGAGCGACCGGCGGCAAGACGTGCAACGTCGCCAAGATCGCGTAGACGCCGACGCCGACGCCGTAGGGGTTGAGCGGACCGCGGTAGAGCGCGAGCGGCGAGAGCAGCCCGAACAGTACGACGTAGCCGGCGGGTCCGCGCGGCGCAACGGCGGCGATCAGCGGCGTCACCGCGCCCTGGACTTCCTTCGTCTGCGCCGCGACGAGCAGCATCCCGATGCCCATCATCAGGATCGTCGCGGGCGCAACGTCCTCGATCCCCCGGATGAACGCGGCGACGAGCGTCTGTACGGCGTCGCGCGGCCGCGTGACGAGCACGCCGTACAGCGCCGCGATCGCGAACGCGACGATCGCGTCCAGGCCCGCGGCCTTCAACAAGATCAGCGGCAAGATCGGCGTGATCAACGAGAACGCACCGGCCCGCTTGCGCGGCGGAGCGCCCGGCTCAACCTTTGCCGCATAGTCGCGCATCGCGCGGCCACGCAC
>JAFAKB010000012.1 GCA_019235885.1 Candidatus Eremiobacterota bacterium
GTTCCGGACGGGACGAAGTCGTACCGCGCGCCGTCGATGTCGTAGACGCTGAAATGGCCGGGCGACGTGCGGATGACGTGCGCGTCGAACGTGTTCGTCCAGCCGTTGCCGTACAGGCCGGTCCAGGTCTGCAGATCGCCGCTCACCGTCGTCGGGCTCTGCGAGTTGTACGTCCGGCGAAAGGCCATCGCGATGCCCTTGTGCGGGACCATCATGTCGTCGTCTTGTAGCAGCAGATTGCCGGTGCCGACGTTCACCATGAGATGGCCGCCGCCCGGCACGTTCTCTTCTTGATACCGCCACCAGTGATTGATGCCGGTGCCGGACGCCGTCGGATCCGAGGGGAGCGACATCGCGCGCCGTGTCCCCGGTCGCGTTCCGGCGGGCGCCGGGAGCGGCATCGAGCGGGACGGCGGCGCGCCCCGCGGTGCGTTCGGCTCGCTCGAGCGCTGCTGCATCGCGCGCCGGCGCATCGCGGCCATCGCGTGGTCGAGCTCAAGCGGCCGGAACATCGGCGGACCGGCGACCGGAATGCCGTGCGCGCGTACGCCCGGCACCGTCTTCGGGCGCAGGCCGCTCAGCGAGAACGGCGAGGGCTTCACCCGAACCGGTTCCTTGACCGGAATGCGCTGCGGCGGTGACGCGAGCGCGACCGTGACCTTCGCGACCGAACGGTGCGATGAGGACGCGAACGAGACGTCACCGGCCGTTGGGGCGAGCAGAACCAGCGCGGCGACGGACGCCACGGCGCGACGAAACAGACCCTGCATCGGACAGGCTCCTTCAAGCAACGGGAAATTAGCGGAGCGAAGACGTGTTTGCTACGACTTCATTCCGGCGAACCGCGCTCGCCTAGTCGCGCGAGCTTGAACCGAACCCGCGCCGAGATCTTGCGCTTGTCCCCGTATGGAAAGCTTACTTTCCTTGAGTTCGAAAGTCAAGCCACCCTAACACCATAATGACGACCAGGCTCCGCAATGTTCAGTCGCAGAATGCTTTTGCAGCGGAGCCGCGCAAGGAACGCCCCGTGGAGCGCGAACACCTATCCGCCGTCTGCGAGCTCAATCCGTCATAAGTTCTTCGATCTGGCGCGCCGCTGCCGCGGCGTGCATCGGCGTTTCCCTCAGTGGCGCGCTCGCCGGCTGCTCGCGGCCCCAGCCGCGCGTGCCGAGCACTTCGACGTCCGCGCCGACGCCGGCCGCTGCGACGAACGCGCCGCCGCGTCCCGCGACATTCGCCTCGCGTGCGGCGCGCATCAAAACGGTGCCGGGAATGCCACCGCTGATCGACCCGCGCAACGTCTACAGCGAGGCGAGGCGCGATCACCTTGCGCGCAATGTCGCGCACGATCTCGCGCGCATCTACGTGCCGAACCTCGGTGGGGGCGTGTCGGTGATCGATCCGGCCTCGTTCCGCGTCGTCTCGACGCTGGCGGCCGGGCGGAGCCCGCAGCACGTCGTGCCGGCCTGGAACTTGCGCACGCTGTGGGTGACGAACACGGCCGAAGGCCGGCGGGACGGCACGCTCACCGCGATCGATCCGCGGACCGGAAAACCCGTCGGGTCGTACCGCGTCGACGATCCGTACAACATGTACTTCACTCCCGACGGCCGCTCGGCGGTCGTCGTCGCGGAACGCTACGCGCGGCTCGACTTCCGCGACCCGCACACGATGATGCTGCGGGGCAGGCTTCGCGTGCCGGGCTGCGTCGGCATCAACCACGCCGACTACTCGGCCGACGGACGGTACGCGCTCTTCACCTGCGAGTTCAACGGGCGGCTCGCGAAGGTCGACACCGTCCGGCGTAAAGTCCTCGGCTACTTGAAGCTCTCGCGCGGGATGATGCCGCAGGACGTGCGCGTCGGCCCGGACGGACGCACCTTCTTCGTCGCCGACATGCGCGCCGACGGCGTGTTCGTGGTCGACGGTGACCGCTTCAAAGAGATCGCATTCATCTCGACCGGGATCGGCGCGCACGGCCTGTATCCCAGCCGCGACGCACGGCGGCTGTACGTCGCCGACCGCGGGTCGCACAACATCCACGGCCGCCGCCGCAGCCCGTTCGGCAACGTCGCGGTGATCGACTTCGCGACGCGGCGGGTCGTCGCGCGCTGGCCGATTCGGGGCGGCGGCAGCCCGGACATGGGCAACGTCAGCGCCGATGGCCACCAGCTGTGGCTATCCGGCCGCTACGACGACGTGGTGTACGTGTTCGACACCGATTCGGGTGCGGTCACCGAGATTCCCGTCGGGCAGGAACCGCACGGGCTGACCGTGTGGCCCCAGCCCGGGCGGTACTCGCTGGGGCACACCGGGAACATGAGGTCGGC
>JAFAKB010000013.1 GCA_019235885.1 Candidatus Eremiobacterota bacterium
GGCCGCGCCGATCCCGGCGAACTCGGTCGCGGTGATCCCGGTGTTGACGAAGAAGAGCGCCGTCATCGCGAGGAACGTCGTGCGCAAACCGAAGTTCTCGCGGATCAGCCCCGCGAGGCCCTGGCCGGTGACCGCGCCCATCCGGCCCGCCATCTCCTGGACGACGATCAGCGAGACGGTCAGCGCGAGCAGCGTCCACAGCGTCGCGTAGCCGAAGCGCGCGCCCGCGGCGGAGTACGTCGCGATCCCGCCCACGTCGTTCCCCGCCGAGGCGGTGACGAAGCCGGGACCGAGCACGGCGAAGAAGGCGATCAGCACTCGCCAGTGGCGACGCATCAGCCGGGCGCTCAGCTCGCCGCTTCGGCGCGCCGCCGCTGCGCGCGTTTCGTGAAGCGCGGCAGCTGCTTGGTGAGACGTTCGGGGATGATCGCGTCGATCGCGTCGTCGACCGTGACGATGCCGAGCATCGTGCCGCGCTCGTCCGTCACCGGGCACGCGAGCAGATCGTAGCGCGCGATCGTCGCCGTGACGTCTTCGGCCGCCGTATCGGGACGCACCGAGACGATGTCGGTGTCCATCACGGTGTGGATCGTCGCATCGGGTGCGGAGAGCAGCAGCGTGCGCAGCGACAGCACGCCCAGCAGCTTCTCCGACTGATCGGTCACGTACAGGTAGTAGATGAACTCGGTTTCGGGCGCGATCTGCCGGATCTTCGCGATCGTCGCCGCGACCGTGCGGTGCGGATAGATCCACACGTAGTCGGTCGTCATCAAGCCGCCGGCGGTGTCCTCGGCGTAGGCGACGAGCTCGCGCAGGTCCTCCGCGGTCTCGGCGTCCATCTCGGCGAGCAGCTCTTCTTGCCGTTCCTCGGGGAGCTCGGCCAGCAAGTCCGCCGCGTCGTCCGAGTCCATCTCTTCGATGATGTCGGCAGCGCGCTCGGTTCCGAGGTCGTCGATGATCGAGCGCTGTGTGTCGGCGTCGAGGTGCTCGAGGGCGTCGGCAGCCTGTTCGTCGTCGAGGGAGCGCACGACGCGCGCGGCGTCCTGCGACGACAGCTCGCTGATGATGTCGGCGAGGTCGGACGCACGCATCCGCGAGAGGCGGTGGTGCGAGACCGACAATTGCACTTGGCCGGGATTGAGGTCGTGCAGCGGCGCGACGTTGTCCCACGCGATGAGCGAGCGCGGAATGCGCGCCATCAGCCCCGGCGCCAGCCGCCGCGCGCCCAGCCGGCGCAACAGACCCGCAACGCCGACGTCGGCGGCGACGACGCGCAGCGACCCCGCGGTCTGCGCGATCTCCAAGTCGTTGATGCGCACGACCTTGTGTCCGTCGACGTCGACGATCTGCTTGTCGAACAGATCTTTCACCAGGTAGAGCGCCTCGTCGTCGGGCGGGCGCACGATCTTGGGCGGCGCGCTCAGCACGACGCCGTCGTCGTCGAGCTCGGCGACTTCGGCGATCGGCGCGGCGAGGACGCCGTCGCGCGTCTTCACGATCACCGCGTCGATCCGCGGGAACGTGTCCTCGGGGTGCTCGACGACGAAGTCGGCGATCTTGCCGACCGTTTCACGCGCGCCGTCGCGCGCGACCGCCGCCGGACGGCCGACCAGCTCGGAGACGAATCCTTCGTGGAACGCGGTCACCGCCATCGCACTTCACCTCCTTCTCACGGGAACGGCGCCGCGCCAGCGTGAACGTTGACGCCGATGTCGATTCGCCTCGCCGCGAGCCTCGCCGCCGCGGCGTTGCTATGTGCCTGCGCCGGTCCGAAGACGGCTCCTGCCGGCCCGCCGAACGCGCCGGTCCCGCGCGCCGGGCAGCCCGGCGCGATTCCCCTCGACCCCCAGCAGCGCGCCCAGCTCGACGCGGCCGTTGCGCGGGTTCCGGGCACGCTGCGGTCGCGGCTGCGCTACGCGCTGGCGAGCGGCGACGACGGCAAGCCGCACCTGGTCGTCTACGACGGCGAAGGACTCGGGGTCACCGGCTGGCGCCCCGGCAAGCCGCACGAGTACGTCGTCTTCCGCGTCCTCAACTCCGCCGGCGGCGAGCACTACGACCCGGAGCAGAACAGCATCGTCGCGCCGATCCCGCCGCCGCCGCAGCGCGACGTCGTCGTCCCGAAGCCCTGAGGGCTCGCCGCTAGGTCACCGGGGTTGCGACGACCGCGCCTTGGTCGTCGTACAGGACCGCCGAGCCGGACGGCGCGGGGCCGGTGTAGAGCGGAACGTTCAGCTCCGCGCCGGGCGAGGTCACGCTGGTCGTCGAGAGGTCGGGGCTGAACCCGAAGCCGGAGCCCTGCGCCGCGGTCGCGGTGATCGGGCGGCCCAGGCAGTCGAACGCGCCGAGCGGCGCCGAGTTTCCGGGCGGGATCGCCATCGGCGAGGACGAGGCGGCGAGCTGGATCTCGTTGATCTGGAACGGGATCGCCAGCACGTCGGCCGGCCAGCTCCAGGTGAAGAAGAGCAGCCACCCGCGCGCTGCCGAGGCAGTCTGCGTCGGGGTGACGCCGATCGCCGGCGCGATCGTCGCGTTGCCGGCGAAGGTGTTGGTCAGGCTCACCGTCCACCAGCGCGTCGCGAAGGCGACGACCGGGAGCGTCTTTGTCCCGCTGTACGCGAGCGAGAAGCTCTGCCCGCCCAGCCCGGTGACCGGGATCGCGGGCCGCCCGAGGTCGCCCGGATAGGAAGCCGCGTCGCGGCAGAAGTTGAACGTCGGGGGCCGCGAGCCGACGATCGGGGTGCGCGGCGTGCGCGCCGACGACGAGCCGGCGGCGGGCGCGAAGATCCAGACCTTGCAGTCGGTCGCGAGGGCGCCGTTCCCGCACGGCTGGAGCGCCGGAAGCTGCAGCTGGCTCCAGCCGCCGTCGTCCTGGTCGCTCGGCGCCGCGCGCGAGACCGAGGTCTGCGACGGGTTGACGTTGGCGAGGATGTAGCTCGCCGCCGACGAGCCGGACGGAAAGAGCGCCGGCGCCGGGGTCGGCGTCGGCGTCGGCGCGCTCGGCCCGGCGGGCGCGGGCGACGAACCGCCCCCGCCACCGCAGCCTGCCGCCAGCAGCAGCGAGCACGCCAGCGCTGCAGTTCGTCCGAGCTTCACGATCAGTCCGTCCTCCGCGTTCGACACCTTTAGTCTTCGGCGCCGCGCGCATTTAATTCAACGGACGATCGAGTCGGCGACCAGCGTCGCGAAGACCTGCGAGAGCTTCTCGGCGTCGGCGACGATCTTCGTCTGAAACTGCCGCAGCACCTGATCGCGGGTGAACGTGACCGTCGCGGCGCCGACGTTGAGATCACGAATCGCGCTCTCCGCGGCCTGCGTGTTCACGCTCGTCACGTTGCCGTTGTTGGCGGCTTCCTGCATCGAGACCATCTGCGCGCCGACCGTCGCGCGGCTGGCGGCGAGGGTTTGAATCGCGTAGTCGATGCGGTACTCGGCGCCTTGGTTCTGGAGGTCGTTGCCGAGGATCACCTCGTTGACGCCGAGGTTCGTCGAGCTCACCCCCGCGATGTCGACCGAGACGATCGCGCCTTCGCCGTCGCCGGTGTTGACGTTCAGCGCGCCGCCCGGCGCCTTCGACTGCGCGGGGAGCGTCACCAGCAGCGCTTCTTTGCCGACGTCGGACGGCGTAAGGGTGCCGACGTTGAACGAGAGCACGTAGTTGCCGTTTTGATCGTACTGGAAAAAGCTCGGCGAGCCGGGCGTCGGCGGCGGAAAGCCGACCTGCGCGTTCGTGCCGTTGCCGATCTGCACGGTCGAGGTTTGATCGGGGCCGAACTGCGTTTCTTGGCTGCCGATCGTGACGGTGACGTTCAGCGCGTTCGCGACCGGATCGTACGAGTCGACCGTGACTTTCTGCACGAGCTCCGGCGCGTTCGGCGCGACCGCCGGCATGTTCGGATCGACCGATTGGTCCATGATCTGCCCGCCGCCCGACGCATCGGGGTTCTCGACGAGCAGCACGCGCGTCGGCTGCGCCGCCTGGCTCGACGCGCTCCCGTCGAGCAGCAGCCGCCCGTTGAACGAGGTGTTCTGCGCGATGCGGTCGATCTCGAGGCGCAGCTGATCGAGCTCCGACTGAATGTCGGAGCGGTCGGCGGTGCTCTGCAGATCGCTGCGCGCTTGCACCACCAGCGCGCGCATCCGCTGCAGGATGTCGCCGACGGTCGCCATCGCGCCTTCGGCGACGGTGAGCGCGTTGTTCGCGGTTTGAATCTGCCGGACGCCTTCGTCGAGACCGGACACCTTGGACGCGAGCGACTCCGCGATCGCGAGCCCGCTCGGATCGTCGGTGGCCGAATTTACCCGCAAACCTGACGACAGCCGCTTGGTGAGCGACTGAAGCTCGTTCTGCGTCTTCAGCGACGCGTTGAGCGCGCCGCCGGTGAGACTAAGAACGTCCATGGTGGTGTAGTCGACTTCCCTCCTTGGAAGTTGGCCCCCGGGGCTCGATACAGAATCTACCCTACCCCTCTATCGGCTCGTCGGGCTCCCGAACTTTAATCCGCCGGCTTCATTTGTATGGCCGGCGGGCGGCGGTGCAGGTTCGCCGCCGCGCGGCCGATCACACGGGTGTGCGTCCCAGTCTGCGGCGGTCGATCGCCGGGGCGGGCGCGGTTGCGCTGGCGGTCTCAGCCCTCTGCTTCACCTCCGAGGGCGCGCTCCGTGCCGCGCCGCTGCTCGCGATCCGTCTGCACCTTCCCTTCGCGCACCCGCGCGTGAAGCTGGCCGACCCGTCCGCCTCGCCCCTTCCCTCGCCGGCGGGGCTGGTTCCGGCGCGGCGGCGCGGCATGTTGGGCAACGGCCCGATCGTGCTCAAAGGAACGGGGACCTATCAGCTGCAGTTCGCGCGCTCCTCGCGCAACGGCCTGGCGGCCGGGACCGACAACTATGCCACCGCGCTCTCGGTGGTCGCCGAACGGCGGACCGAGCAGAGCTCGCTCTCGATCTCGAACGCGTTCGGCTACGGCGGAAGCGGGTTCTCGGCCGGCGGCCTCATCGTCGGCTACCGGACCCCGCGCTACGGGCTGACCTACGGGCAGGTCACCGGGCCGGCCGACTCTCAGCTCCAGATCGGCGGGATCGCCCGCGGCGTCGCGCTCGCGATCCCGGTCCGCAACGGCGACGTCTCCTGGATCGTCGGGACCGCCGCCCAGCAGTCGCTCAACTTCAACGAGACGTTCCGGGTGCTCGGCCTGCGGCGCGACTGGAACGCGCTGGGCGGCTTCCTCGGCCTGGGCGCCTATTACGGCGCGGGCGAGCAGGGGATCGGGCGCGAGACGATCGCCGACCTCGGCTTCCGCCGCTACGGAAGCAAGCTCTCCACGGACACCGAGCTCGCCGTCTCCTCGATCCACGGCATCCCCGGCTCGCCCGACGGCGCCCGCCTCGCCAGCGCCTTCCAGGCCGACCTGCAGGGGAAGAACACCTTCACCACCCTGGCGCTGAAGTTCGACCCGGCCGGGTTCCAGTCGCTCACCAGCTCCGTCAACCCCGGCTTCTCCGCCGACTTGGCCGTGCGCCGCCACTCCGAGCGGTTCGGCGAGCTGAACCTCGAGCTCGAGCACTCGGACGACCGGCTCGACAGCTCGGTGCAGCACGACGACCGCGCGACGTTCTCCGGCGGGAAGAGCTGGGCGCACGTCGGCCTCCAGTACGTCGCAGGCCTCGAAGGGACGCGGATCGACGGCGCGACGACGATCTCACGGACCGGCGCGCTGACCCTGACCGAGTCGATCCGCTCGCTCTCGCTCTTCCAGACCTATCAGACGACGGCGACCTCGCAGCACGACGGCTTCGCCGCCCAGCGGCAGCTCGCGCTCGGCGCCAGCAAGCCGTTCTTCGGCGGCTCGCTCGCCTACCAGTTCTCGCGCAGCGACTCGGCCAGCGCCACCGCGAGCGACGGCGTCGCGACCGCGCAGTCCCTTTCGTTCCGGCGCTCGATCGGGAAGAAGCTGGACGCCCAGCTCACCCAGGCCTTCGAGACCTCGTCGAACAACGGCGTCCCGACCCGGCTGACCGAGACCGGGCTCTCGCTGGTGCGCCGGATCTCGAACGTCGTCGCGGTCCAAGTCTCGGCCGACCGCTTCCGCCAGATCGGGCCGGGCGGCGGGACCGGGACGACCTTCACCGCCTCGCTGGTCGGGCCGTTCGGCTTCGGCGAGCCGCTCGGCGGAACCGGTCGTGCCAACCCGAACCTGCCGGCGGTCATCCGCGGGATCGTCACCTTCTCGACCTCGCCGACCCCGTTCGCCTACAACCAGCCGGCGCTGCGCGGCTTCAACAACGCGCTGGTGATCCTCGACGGAAAGGTCAGCCAGCGGACCGACTCCAGCGGCCAGTTCGAGTTCCGGTTCGTCCCGCAGGGGACGCACACGATCCGGGTCGACTCGGCGACGATCACGCCGGGGCTGATCGTCGACCGCGAGTACCAGACCGTCAAGGTCCTGGGCGGCCAGACGACCTCGATCCAGTTCAACGTCGGCAACTTCGCCGGTATCACCGGCTTGGTCGCGACCCAGGACGCCAACGGCACCAAGCACCCGCTGAGCGACATCGGGATCGCGGTCGACGGCATCCAGACCGTCACCACCGGCCCCGACGGGCGCTACCAGGTCGGGCGGCTGAGCCCGGGCGCGCACACGATCGAGATCGTCGAGGCGACCGTCCCGTCGACCGTGCAGTTCGTCGCGGACAAGAAGAAGACGGTCACCGTCTCGGCCGGGACCTCGACCCCGCTGAACTTCGTCGCGATGCCGCTCGGCTCGATCGCCGGGAGCGTGGTTGCGCCCTCGGACGGCGGCTTCGGGACGCTGGTCGGGCTGAAGAACGTCTACGTCGTCGCCGAGCCCGGCGAGCACGCCGTCATCACCGACGAAGACGGCTCGTTCCTGATGGACAACGTCCCGCCGGGGACGTACACGCTCTCGCTCGACCCGGATACGGTGCCGGACGGGCTCAGCGTCCTCTCGGGTCCCGAAGGGCCGATCACGGTCGCCGGCGGGACGCCGCTCTCGGGCGTCATGTTCAAGCTCGGCCCGGGCGCGAAGAACGTCGTCTTCACCTACAACGACGGCAAGAAGCTGCCGATCCAGGTCGACGTGCTCCCCAAGGTCGCCCCGCCCGGGAGCCTGCTGCGCGTGAGCGCGCGGACGAGCGCCAAGGACCTCGCCGCGCTGACCGTCGAGAGCGACGTCTTCGGGACGTTCCCGCTCAAGCTCGACCGCAGCGGAACGTGGATCGGGACCGCGGTCGTTCCGCCGCTGGCGAAGGGCGACTACGCGCTGGCCGTCACCGCCCACCGCAAGGACGTCGCCGACGGCTCGGCGCTGGTTCCGGTCGACCCGCGCGTCCCGCTCTTCGCGATCCGGCTCAACCCGCGCGACCCCGGGCCGCGCCAGACGGCGCGGGTGACGATGAAGGCGCTGGCCCCGGCCGAGGAAGGCGACACCCTGCAGTTCGAGGACGGCTACAAGATCACGCTGCCGAAGCCGACCGGCCACCTCTTCGTTTTCGACGTCCGCATCTGGAGCCGTGGCCTTCCGTATGCCGCGACGCTGCTGACCAAGCGAGGCCCCACCTACCCGCTAAGTCTGCGTTAAGCCTGGGTCACACGGCGGCGGCCGGCTCAACCTCCACGGTCGGGCGGACGATGAAGCAAGGGAGGGGCGAGCACCGCCTCTCTCCATCCGCGTCCCATATCGAAAGGATTCGAACGTGAAAAGAGCACTTGCTGCTCTGGTCATGCTGGGGATCGCGACCGTCTCGGCGGCGCCCAGTTCGGCGGCTACGACGGTCTACGGTTCAGCTCAGCTCAAGTACACCGTCAACGCGACGGCGGCGATCTCGATCGCCGTCAACTACGATGCCAACGGCGCCATTCAGCCGGCCGTTGCCTCCTCGATCCTGCAGTCCGTCGCCGGGAACTGCACCGCGGGCGTGGCCGAAGCGTCGAACGCGACGCTCACCTTCGGCGGCATCACGCCGCCCGGTGGCGCCGGCACCTACACCTCCTGCCTCTACAAGAACGCGCTCTCGGTCGGCGTCAACTCGAACGACTCGGCCGGCGTGAAGGTCATGGAGTACGTCGACGTGCTTCCGGCCGGCACGGTCATCTGCGCGTACCCGCTCGACGCCGCGCCGAAGAACAAGCCGACGCAGTCGGCCGCGACCGCGATCGCCGGCAACGGCACCTGCGCGGCGCCGACGGGCGGCGCGGCCGGAACCGCGCTCACCGCGCTCGGCGCGACGACCGCGGGCTCGGGCTACGGCGCGCAAGGCAATCCCGGCGCTCCCGCCACGGTCGTGGTAGGCCCCGGCACGCCGACCTCGACCGCGTACACGGCCGGTGGTTTCGCGCTCTACAACAGCGGTGCGTCCGCGCCGCCGGCGGGCTGGAACTTCATGGGCCAGGACGTCAGCCTCAGCGTGAGCCCCGCGGCCGCTTCGGGCAGCAATCTCTCGAGCGTCATCACGCTCGCGCTGATCGCCAACTAAGCGCCGCGACGGCTCATCCCGCCGGACGGAATCGCCGAGAATTAAAGTGATGCGTCCAACGCGCTTTCTGACGATTCTCGGGGCCTGCGCCGCCTTCGCGCTCGCGCTGACCGTTCCGTCCTCAGCGGACATCTCCGTCGACGTCTCGCCGGCGAAGTACGAGCTGTCGACACAACCAGGTAAGCAAGAAACGTTTCCGATCACGGTTCGAAACACGAGCGGCGCCGCGGTGCACATCGTGGCGTCGCTCTCGGACTACACCGTCGGACCGACCGGAAACTATCTGTTCACCGCGCCCGGCAAGTCGCCGTTCTCGCTTTCGAAAACGATCAGCATCAACCCGCGCGAGTTCGACCTGGAAGCGAACTCGTTCTTGCAGGTGCGGTTCTCGGTCGACGTTCCGCCGACCGCGAACGGCGAGTACAGCAGCCTCGTGTTCTTCACGACCAGGC
Organism: Candidatus Eremiobacterota bacterium; assembly: GCA_019235885.1. GTDB lineage: Bacteria > Vulcanimicrobiota > Vulcanimicrobiia > Vulcanimicrobiales > Vulcanimicrobiaceae > Vulcanimicrobium. Next base: position 8,946 of record JAFAKB010000013.1, read on the forward strand.
CGACCCGCCACGGCGGAGGGCTCTCGATCGTGGAGCGGATCGCGTCGAAGATCTACGTCATCATCCCGCAGTCGACGCGAATCAGCGGCGAGGTCGACGACGTCAAGGCGCAAACGCTCGGCGACGGCCAGCACTACCTCGTCGACTTTCGCAACACGGGGAACGCGCACGTCTATCTCAGCGGGCGCGTCGAGATCAAGCAGGGAGGGACGGTCGTCGACCGGGTCAGCTTTCCGCCGGGCATGCTCGTCGAGCGCAGCGGAAAACGGCTGATCGACGCTGTCGGGAAGAAGCTCGCGCCGGGCTCGTACTCCGTGGTCGCGATGGTCGACTACGGCGGTCCGAACCTCGTCGCCGGCCAAGCGAACATCACGGTGCGCTGAGCACCGCTCAACCCACGGAACGGATTCCGGAGATTACATGTACCACGTGTCGCGTGCGTTGGCGGTTATCGCCATCGTCGCCGCCAGTGTGCTCGGCATCGGCGTGCTCGTCGCCCTCGCGCAGTCGACCCAGTCGGCGCAGCGCACGGTCGGCGGCCCGCGCTCGACCACGACGACGGCCGTAACGCCGCCGCCGCTGCCGTTCGGCGACCAGTCGCGCAGCACGCAAGGCGGCCGGCGCTCGACGCTCGTGCCGCAAGGGAAGAACGATCTCCTCTCGCCGCTCGCGCGGCTGATGGCGATGTCGCACGGCCAGTCTCCGCTCCGCCCCTACACCGGCCCGCGGCCGCCGATTCCGAAACTCTCCGATTTCCTGCACCACCGCGTGCACACGCGCTCGGCGAACGGCTCCTCGATCGTGCTGACCGGTCCACTCGGGGTCGCGTACCTCGAGGACCAGACCGTCGCGTACGGCTCGCTGGTCGGCTGGGTCTGCACGAACCTGCAGGCGACGACACCGTACAAGTACATCGTCTTCTCGCCCGACGGCTACGCCGCTGAGGTGCTGCCGTTCAAGCAGTCGTCGAACTCCAACGTCTCGCCGTGGACGACCGACAACCAGGGCCGCTGCCTGGACAGCAGCAACTTCGCCTACTACGCGTTCATCCCGCTCTCGACGCCGATGAACACCAGCGGCACGGGCGGCGGCGGCAACAACCCCGACCCGATGAACCCCGTCGGGGCGGCGCGCGGCGGCGCGGCTGGCTCGGATGCGCCGTACTCCGGCGTGTGGGCGATCGCGGTCAAGAACAACACCACCGGCAACTTCGAAGCCGTCGCGTACACCGTCGTCCTCGGCACGCTCAACTTCAACACCTACAGCGACGCGGGCTTCACGACGAAGGCCGCCGACTTCAGCTCGGGCGCGAACGTCTACGTCTCGGCGTCGGGTCTGAATCCGGCGCACTTCTACGCGTTCGGCTTCGTGAACACGTCCGGCAACGGGCTGCCGTGCGTCTACACGATCCCTTCGGGGGCGCAGAACAACGCGAACGCGACCTGCTTCCTGCAAGGCTCGGCCGGGGTGCTGCCCACGAACGGAACGCTCACCGGCGTCTTCCCCTCGCCCTCGAGCGGCGCGAACAGCGTCGGAACGTACTCGGTTCAGCTCTACGACATCACCACCAACGACCTGATCTCGACCCAGCAGATCTCGCTGAACCCGGCCAGCGTCAGCTGGAGCCCGCTGGTGCCGTACAACGGCGCGACGACCGGAACGAACATCGCCGACACGTTCGCGGTAAACGGCATCCTCAACGGCAACACCGGCGCGCCGGCGGTCGTGGAGGAGTCGGTGACGGGGTTGACCTACGCGGCGAGCGGGCTCACCACCGGGCACAACTACCGGGTCACGGTGAGCAACCCGAACGGCGTCGTGATGAACAGCACGACGAGCGACCCGCAGCAGCAGCAGTTCACCCAGCTGCCGACCTACGCCGCGGTCGGCGGCGCGCTGCCCGCGACGAAGATCGACTTCCCGGTCAACACGACGACGATCACCTCGCTCGGCCAAGCGCAGATTCAGTTCGCGCCGAACGTCTACACCGCGCAGCTGTACGACACGACCTCGAACGCGGTCGTCGGCTCGAAGTCGTTCCGCATGGTCTCGTACGCTGCCGCGCTGCACTGGACGAGTCCGGCCGGGCTGTTCGTGAACGCGAACACGACCGCGACGAACGTGACGACGACGGTGCAGAACACCGCTGGCATCCTGTACGGCGCGTGGAACGCCGACGGCATCAAGCAGATCACGATCACCAGCGACTCGAACAACTTCGTGACGCTGGGCCTGCAAGGCGGGATCACCACCGCGACCGACTCGAGCGGGAACGTCTGGAACCTGACGAACCCGAACGCGCACACGATCGTCGCGACGCCGGCCGTCGCCGGGGTGAGCCTGCCGGCGAACGGCACGCTGCCGATCCCGATGACGATCGCCGACCCGGGCGTGAAGTGCGGCGGGACGGGCTGCATCCTGCGCACCTCGATCCTGCCGTACCACGGGATCAACCCGAGCATCACCAACGCGAAGATGCAGAACACGGCCAGCAACGGGCTGCTGGTGTTCGCGTCGGGCTCCGGCGGAACGGTGCCGACCTACTCGCTCGCGGTCGGCGGCTATTCCGGCGCGCAGCTGCCGACCCCGCGCTACAACCAGATGATGTACCGCACCGGGACGAACGGCGCCAGCGGCGGCAAGTACACGATGACGTTCACCATCACCAACACCGGCGCGACGCAGGCGATGGAGAGCGCGGAGTTCGCGCTGCCGCCCGGATTCGACATGCAGCTCACGCCGCCGACGCTCACCAGCATCATCGTGAACGGCGTGAACCAGACCGCGAACTGGTCGATCCAAGCGCCGAACCCGTTCGGCGGGATCGGGACCGGCTGCGATCCGGCGGTGAACGACTTCGGGATCACGACGACCAAGAACGCCGACACGCTAGCGGTCGGCAAGACCGCGGTCGTGACGATCTCGATGCCGATCCTGCCGACCGCGTTCCCGTTCGAAGAGATCGCCGGGACGGCGAACTACTGCGACTCGGCCGGGATCGGCGGGACGGCGTACCAGCTCGGCCAGACGAACACGCTCACCAACGCGGTCGCCGGGACGACGAACATCGACTCGACCGAGCTCGGCGTCTTCTCGCTCGACACCTCGCTGATGTCGGCGACGCTGAACCCCTCGACGATCGCCGCGCTCCCCGCGGTGACGACGACCTTCAAGTTCGTCAACACCTCGACCGGTCTCGACCCGAACCCCGACTACGTCAACGAGCTCCTCCTCACCGTCCCGGCCGGCGCGATCCCGAGCTCGCTCACGATCACTTCGCCGAACCAAGTCGGCGTGACGTGGTACGCCAACCCGACCGGAACCGCCGGCCAGTGGCGGATCGAGCTGTGCACGCCGGGGCCCGCGCCGTGCGCCGGGACGACCGACTCGAACGCGCTCCCGCCCGGCGCCGAGCTCGACGTGAAGTTCAACTACACCGCCGCGCCGACGATCGGAACGTACCCGATCGCGTGGTCGGTGCGCGGCGCGAACGGCAACGGCTTCGTCGCCGCGACGGCGGCGCAGCAGCCGAATCTGATCGTCGCGAACACGACGGCGCAGGTGAGCTTCACCTACGCGGGGGGCTACACCGCGAACCCGGCCTATCCGCCGGTCGCGCCGATCCTCGCCGTGCCGAGCAACGCGCAGCCTAGCGTCGGGTCGTGGTCGAACTTCACCAACGGCAACGGCTTCGTCTACGAGCTGCACAACAACGGCTCGACGCCGATCACGGACGTCTCGATCGCGATTCCGTCGTCGAACACGTCGGGGCAGATCACCGACGCGCAGGACTGGTCGGTCATCGCCTCGTCGGTCCACGTCTACGGCTCGGGCGCGCAGGGCGCGCAGTGCCTCAACAACGGCTACAAGTCGCTCACCCAGCCGGTGCGCGGCTCACCGGGCACCTACGGGCTGCTGATGCTCTCGGGCTGCAACGTCCCGGTCAACGGCACGCTCGACGTGTTCTTCTACGCGCTCTCGCCGTACGACAACGGCTCGAACTTCAACTTCCCGGCGAGCGTGGCGAACGGCGCCGTGCCGGCCGACCCGCGCCCGCCGGCGACGCCGAACACGCTGCCGATCTACAGCCTCTCGAACGTCATGCACATCGCGACCGACGCGACGCTGCAGATCCAAGTTCCGCAAGCCGGCGGCAACGTCTACAACCCGGCGCTCTTCGGCGGCTCGACGCCGGGGGTCGTCTGCCCCGGGTGCACGTACACGAACACGCTGGTTCCGGTGATCAATCTCGGTGCATTCACCGGCAGCGTCACCGCGACCGACGTGCTCGCGGCCTCGGTCTACAGCAACGACAACAACGGCTGGAACCTCTCGGTCGCGGCCGACGTGAACCCCTCGCCGGGCGGCGGGCAGGTGAGCACCTGTCTCGACCAGGCGAACTCGAACGGCCCGGCGGGCTACACGGTCGTCGCCGCGGTGACGTGCGGAACGTACCAGACCGTTCCGACGGTCGGAACGATGGCGCTCTCGTCCTTCAACGGCGCGGTGCGGCACCAGCCGATCGACAACATCATGTCGTACAAGGTGACCGTCGGCGCAACCGTCAACTCGGCCTCGCAAGTGCAGACCGTCACCCTCACCTACACCTTGGTCGCGAACTGAAGGTGAGGGCATGATGCGCGCGCTCTCCGCTCTGCTCGTCGCCGTGCTCCTCGCCGCCGCGGCCGCGCCGCGCGCGGCGCTTGCCGCGGGGTCGACGACGTACGGCTCGGCGGTGGTGAACTACAAGATCCTGCCGTCGGTGCACGCGCAGGTGGTGCCGAACTACGCGGCCGGCTTCGGGCCGCAAGGCGGCGCCGGGAGCGGTTCGTCGCCGGCGCCCGGCGCGGGCGCGGTGCTGGACGGCGGAACCGTCGACTTCGGCAACGTCGTGGTCGGCTATCAGTACATCTACAAGTACGCGGCGCAAGTGAGCGTGCAGACGAACGACGCTGCCGGCTTCGTCGTCTACGCCGAAGGCGCGACCGATCTCAACGGCAGCAACCCGGTTCCGTCGCCCTCGACGTTCCCGATCTTCCAGACGCTGTACTGGCTGGCCTCGAACGGGAGCAACACGCCGTTCACGCCGGCGAAGAGCTTCGTGAAAACGATGGGCACGCCGATCGCCGGCGGCGCGATGGGGATCGACTATTCCGGCGTCGGCGGAAAGCCGTCGGCCGGCTCGGTCGTGTGGTCGTATCCGGTCTCCGGCAACGTCAGCCAAGGCTTCGACTACCAGCTGCGGCTGCCCGGGACCATCCCGACCAGCCAGTTCAACGTCTACGTCGTCTACACGGTGATCGGAAATTGAGACGTCATAACATCGCCGCGCTGCTCGGCCTCGCCGTCGTCGCTTTTCTCGCGGTGTTCTCGCAAGCCGAGGCGCTGCAGTCCCTGCGCGCGACGAAGTACGTCGTGATCACCGTCGTCGTCACGCCGAGTCCGGCCCCGGTCGGCTTCCTGCGCCCTTCCGCGCCCGCCGGCGCGCGGCAGCCCGCCGCCGTCGCGGCGAACGACCTGCTTGCGAACCCGTTCGCCGGACCGCGCCGCGTCGCGGCGTCGAACACCGCCTGGGACGTCGCGCCGGGCGGCGGAACGATGGTCGCGCAGTCGACGGTTCAGCCGCCGCCGGTTCCGGTCCAGTTCGTCGCCAAGCCCGATCCGAACTCGATCTACCTGCACGTCATCCCGCACACGCCGGAGCTCGACGTGCCGTACGGCACGACGAACTTCGCCTGCGCGTTCGAGGTCTACACGTTCTACGACAAGGCGGCGTACGCGCTCAACGACTACGGGCAGGGCACGACGAAGTCAGGCACGGGGACCTATCCGATCGAGAACTTCCCAACGACGAGCTACCTGTCATGGGCGACGCCGGACTTCTCGCCGACCTTCCACGCCTACTGGAACTCGGGCGCGCCTGGCGAGAAGGTGTGGACGGGCGCGATGAACCAGGCGCAGCAGCACTGCGTCGACCTCTCGATCGTCGTGCCGAACGTGCTCCCGGCCGGCACGTACACGGCGGTCATCCAGTACAACCTGCTGGTGAACTGAACCCACTCAGTCGTCGCGGCGGACTGCGGCGAGCACGAGCGCGGCCAGCACCAGCACGACGACCGCACCGTAGACCTGCGCCGAGCGCGCGTGCAGCGCGTGATATGCGGCGGAGCGGACGTCGGGCATCGCTTGCATCTGCGCGACGATCGCGCGCTGCTCGTACGTCGCGAGCCCGAGCGCGAGCACGACGAGCGCGGCGCGACCGAAGTCCCAGGTGCGGTCGCCGGCGCCCACCGAGCGCAGGATCGCGGCCAGCAGCGCGAGCCCGCCCAGCACGTAGCCCCACACCGTGAGCGCCCCGAGCGCGCGCGCCGTGAGCTCGGCGAAGCGCGCGACGTCGAGCGGCGCGACGATCCGGAACGCGAGCGGCGCCGAGACGAACGCGAAGCCGGCGAGGGCGCCGAGCCACACGCCGAGCGCCGGGATCTCGATCGCCGCGAGGACGCGGTCGCGCAGGCCGGAAGGTGCTTTCCTCATCACCGCGCCTTTCCGAGGAGAAGACCGTTGGACCCGCTCGCGTTCATCGTCGCGCTCGCGCGCGAAGCCGGCGCGCTCTTGCACGAGCGGCTCGACGCGCCGCGCGAGGTGCGGCAGAAGATGCCGCACGATCTCGTCACCGACGCCGACCGCGCAAGCGAAGAGCTGATCGTCCGGCGCATCCGCGACGTTTACCCGAACGCGACGATCCTCGGCGAGGAGAGCGGGACGCACGCCGGGAGCGGCGACGAGCGCTTCATCGCCGACCCGCTCGACGGCACGACGAACTACGCGCACCGCTATCCGCTGTTCTGCGTCTCGCTGGCGTACGAGCGTGCCGGCGTCCTCGAAGCGGGTGCCGTCTTCGCGCCGGTGCTCGACGAGCTGTACGCGGCCCGGCGCGGCGGCGGCGCGACGCTCAACGGAAAGCCGATCCACGTCTCGGCGACGCCGCGCGTCGCGCGCGCGATGGTCGCGACCGGTTTCAACCCGGCGAACTACGCGCGCAACGGCGCGTACTTCGCGCACGTCTCCGACCGCGCCGAAGCGGTGCGGCGCGACGGCAGCGCGGCGCTCGACCTCTCGTTCGTCGCGGCCGGCCGCTACGACGCGTTCTGGGAGTGGGATCTGCGCCCGTGGGACGTCGCCGCCGGCGCGCTGCTGATCGAAGAAGCCGGCGGCCGCGCGAGCGCGATCGAGGGGACGCCGCTCGACCTCGCCGCCGGCTCGATCCTGGCCAGCAACGGAACGATTCACGCCGAGCTGCAGGCGATGCTGGCCGAGGTCTGAGGGGAGGGAATTCGAGCGCCGCTCCGCCAGAGAGACGGATGGACTCGAACGGCCCGAACGACTCGCAGGACGAGATGGTCGTCGTCTCGCGCGCCGCGCTCGAGCAGCTGCAGCGCCAGATCGACTCGCTCCCCGAGGTGTTCGCGAAGACGACCCAGGAGCTGGGGCGCACGCTCTCGCTGCGGCTCTCCGCCGCGCTGGAAGACCTTGCCGCCCAGCTCGGCGAGACGACGGACGACGCCTTGCGCTCGATTCGCGACGCGATCCCGGTCGTCGTCGCGCAGTACGCGCCCGACATCCCGCCCGACGCGCTCGACGCGATCACCGAGGCGATCTACGCGCGGGCGGCGGAACGGTTCGCGACCCTTCACGCCGCCCAGCGCATCCTGAGCGAACGGCTGCAGCAAGATTCTCCCGATCGGTGATGAGCTCGGCGGAAAAATTGTAAAGATCCTCCCCGATCACCGCGTGAAGGGGGATGAGACTACAAGAACGCGGTATCTTAGCGATCAGGCGCGGCGTAATGCTCGACGCCCGCGCGGCTGGGATTGCCACCAGCCGCTTGCTCGTGCGAAGGGCTGTGGCAGGGTCCATGCACGAGCCCACGACAGACGCCTTCTGCACGGAAGGCGTCTGTTTTAGTAGCGCGCGTACCGCAGGAAGCCGTCTCGCTCGCGATCCCGGTCCGCATCGCCGTGGGTAAAGGTGGTGACCACCCACCCGGTCGTTCCCGCCACAACGACGATATGATTGATCACGCTCGTTGCCACCACGTACGGGCGCAAGAATAGCCATGTCGGCCCGCGGTGGTAGATGGCTTTTCCGCTTTCCCAGACCTCGAAAGGGTCTTCGACCGTTCGAGCGACCAGCGGCAAGTATCGAAGATGGCCGGCTGCTTGTCGATGGTGATAAAACTCATCGAGAAGGTGCTTTACGGTCTCAATATTGACGTGAACCTTGTCAAACGGTGAAGGCGCCCGGAGATATCTTACGTCTCTGCCGCGGTTCAAATGCAAGTGATGTCGTACCAGCTCCTCTCTCTTTTGCTTTGAGACGGCTGAGTATTCTTCGAACAGCGTCGTGCGCTGGACGCGGTCGATGCCGCGTCGTTCGATGATCGATTCCCAGGCCGGAAGGTACAGCCTTCTCCAAGGGCCGGCAGATCCGATCGAAGAGGCTAGCGCAAGCCGCGCCGTTTCGTAGTGACTGTCCTCGTCATAGACGGAAGGCGGAACGAGAACGGCCAGGCCGGCCGGGTCGAGGACGCGGCGGCATGACGAGCAGTACGCATAGACGGTCAATTCGGCGGCTTCATCGCCTTGGGACGACGTCGGGCAGGAGATTAGCCGGCCAGCATAACGCCGCTCCCGTGGAGCGTCGCAACACCCGAGTGGTGCACTCACGAAACCGAAAGTTATCCAGGAGCCTGCGAAATTCATTCGTCGCCCGGTGGCCTAGGCCGCCACCGGGCGATGAAATGCGTAACCGGTTCACGGCTGCCCCGTGAACGCCCGGTGACCGAAGTCACCGGGCCGACAATCACTTTGTGATCGTCGTGATCACGCCGAGGCCGTTGACGAAGATTCCGGCGACTTGGCCGATCGAGATCTTGTTGCCGTTGAGAACGTCCGCCAGGCTGACGCCGACGTTGACGTTCGAGTTGTTGAGCACGCTCACGTTGTTGAGCGCGTTGCTCACGTTGATGTTCGCCAGCACGTACTGAAGGTACGCGATCGGCGAGTTGCTGCCGTTGGTCCCGGGCAGCGTGGTCTGCGCGATCAGCGTCCCCGGCCCGAGCACCGCCAGCGCCGGGATGTCCGAGTTGTCGCCGACCTTCAGCAGCGACTTCAGGCCGCTGGAAAGCTTGTATACGCGCAGCTTGTCGAAGCTGACCTTTTTCATCGCGCGCACCTTGTTGGCTTCCTGCAGCGGGTGGGTGAGCGCATAGCGCAGGTCGCTGGTGCTCAGCGTGCCGTTGGGGATCTTTTTGATCTGGCCCAGGCGCTTGCCGTTGTTCGTCTTCGGCGCGGTGCCGCTCGTCGAACCGGCTTTGGTTGGGACCGGCGAGGGCGCCGGCGCCATCGTCATCGCCGGCGCCGGGACGGTGCTGGGCGCCGGAGTGGTCGCCGGCTGCGGCGCAGCGGTCGTCACCGCAGGCGGCAGCGGGGCGGCCGTCATCACGGCAGGCGGCGAGCTCTGCGCGAGCGCGGCGGCCGGCGCGAGGCCGAGCAGCAGCGCCGCGAGCGGTGCGAGTCGTTTCATCGTGGCAGTCCTCACTTTGTGATTGTCGTGATGATCCCGCCGCCGCCGATGTAGAGGCCGACGACCTGACCGATCGAGATCTTGTTGTTGTTGAGGACGTTCGAGAGCGCGACATTGAGGTTCACGTTCGAGTTGTTCAGCACGTTCAGGTTGTTGAGCGCATTGCTGACATTGATGTTCGCCAGGACGTCGCGCAGGTACTGAATCGGCGAGTTGTTCCCGTTCGTCGACGGCAAGCTCGGCGTCGTCTGCGCGACCTGCACGCCGTTGCCGAGCAGCGCGAGCGCGAGCGCCTGCGTGTCGGCGTCGCTCACCTTGAACATGGTTTTTAGCGAGGTCGGAAGCTTATAGACGCGCAGGTTGTTGAAGTTGACCGTCTTCATCTTCAGGAGCTGCTTCGCGGCCGCGACCTGATGCGTGAGGCCGTAGAGAACCTGCGAGCGCGTCAGCGTGCCGCTCTTGATCTTCTTGTACTGGCCGGGCGCGGGCGATTTGGCGTTGCCGTTGCCGCTGCTTCCGCCGCTCGTCCCAGTCTTGGGTGCGGAGGTCGCCGGCGCGGAGCTGGCCGGTGCGTTCGTCGGTTCCGACATCGTGGTCGGCGCGGGTGCCGGCAGCGCGCTGCTCGCGGGGGCCGGCGAGGATGTCGTGCCGGTGCTGACCGGCATCGGCGAAGGCTGAGTCGTCTGCGCGAACGCGGCGCTCGGCGCTGCGAGCGCCATCGCCGCGGCGGCAAGCATCAGCCGGCTGAGTTGGTGCATCGATGAAAGCTCCTGTCGTTTGCGAGGATGACTGACAGGAGCCGTGTTCCCCGAAACCCGGCCGACCGACGCGTGCTCGCTTTAGCCGACCCTGCGAGGGCTCAGGACAAGCTCTCCAACGCGGAAAGGAAGCGTTCGATCTCTTCGTCGGTGGTGTAGTAATGCGGGCTCACGCGCAGTCCGCAGCCGGGGCGGTAGTCGACGAAGATGCGCCGTTGCACGAGCTCGTGCAGCACGCGCTCGCCGTCCGGCACGTCGATCCCGACCCAGCCCGTGCGCCGCGCGGCGTCGTGCGGCGTGCTCACCCGCCAGCCGCGTTCGAGCGCTTCCTCGGTGAGCCGCGTCGTCAGCCGCACGTTGTGCTCGCGAATCGCGGGCACGCCGATCTCGCGAATCAAGTCGTGGCCGGGCTTCGCGACGAGGTAGCCCGGGATCGTCGGCGTGCCGGTCGCCCAGCGCATCTGGTCGTTCGCATACTCGATCGGCGGAGGCTCGAACGCGAACGGCGCGCGGTGCGCGAACCATCCTGTCACCATCGGGCGAAACCTCTGCGCGAGCGCCGGGCGAATGTAGATCCAGCCGCAGC
>JAFAKB010000014.1 GCA_019235885.1 Candidatus Eremiobacterota bacterium
CACCGGGACGGGCTGGGGCGGCATGGCAGGCGTAAGCACGGGCTCTCCGTTCGGATGCGTCCGTTGCGCTCCTCTCGGCGCACGTGGTGCGCCTTTGCGGAACGAAGTTTAACGCTATGCTAAGTCGTGGAACGTGCGCTTCGGCGCGGTCTCCTCGCGCTCGAGATCGTCGAGGTAGTAATAGACGATCTTGCGGTCGTCGAAGCCGACTTTGGCCAGCTCGCGGCCGCCGATCTCGACCACCTCGTGGATGTGGCCGGTCTGCCCGGCGTAGCGGTAGTTGACGTCGGTGTAGTCGGGGTCGTCCGGCTTGGGGCGGGGGACGACCTTGGTCCCGCGCAGAGGGGTACGGTGACGATGCTCGCTCAAGATAGTGCCTCGAAGCACCCCGTTCTGCGGAGGACCCGAATGATCATCGAATATCGCGGCAAGCGGCCGAAGGTCGCCGCCTCGGCGTTCGTCGCGCCGACGGCGGTGCTGATCGGCGACGTCGAGGTCGGCGAGGAAGCCTCGATCTGGTTCGGGACCGTGATTCGCGGCGACAACGGGCCGATCCGCATCCACGCGCGCGCGAACGTGCAGGACAACTCGGTCGTGCACGTCAGCGAGAACTGCGAGACGGTGATCGAGGAAGACGTCACCGTCGGCCACTGCGCGATCCTGGAAGACTGCCGGATCGAGCGCGGCGCGCTGATCGGGACGAACGCGGTGGTGCTCAACGGCGCGAAGGTCGGCGAGCAGACCTTGATCGCGGCCGGGGCGGTCGTCGCACCCTACGCGCAGATCCCGCCGCGCGTCGTCGCCGCCGGCGCGCCGGCGGTCGTGAAGAAACAGCTCGAGGGCGCGGCGGTCGGCTGGGTCGAGCACGCGGGCAAAGAGTACGTCGCGCTCTCGCGGTCGTACTTGCGCCACGGGATCGGCGATCCGGAGATGCACGAGGTCGCCGAGACGAACGCCGCACCGTAGCAGTGCTGCCGGGGATCCTGTGCGCGGCGGCGGTCGCCGCGCTCGCGTTCGTCTGCGCGCGCTTCGTGCCGCTGGTCGGCGCGCCGGTCTTCGCGATCGTCTTCGGCGTCGCGATTCGCACGCTGGCGCCGCTCCCCGTCGTGCTCCGGCCCGGGCTCGCGTTCTCGTCGCGGACGGTGCTGCAGACCGCGATCGTCGTCTCCGGCTTGACGCTTTCCATGGCGGTCGTCGTGCGCACCGGGCTCGGCACGCTTCCCGTCACGCTCGGCACCGTTGCGGTCGCGCTGGTCCTCGCGCCGCTCCTCGGCCGCATGCTGAAGCTGCGGAAAGCACTGCACACCCTGATCGGCGTCGGTACCGCGATCTGCGGCGCGTCCGCGATCGCCGCCGTCGCGACGGTGATCGAGCCCGACGAGTCGGAGATCGCGCTCGCGATCGCGACGGTCTTCTTCTACAACGTCGTCGCCGTGCTGGTGTTCCCGCCGATCGGCCACGCGCTGCAGCTCTCGCAAAGCTCGTTCGGCTTGTGGGCGGGGACCGCGATTAACGACACCTCGTCGGTCGTCGCCGCCGGCTTCGCGTACGGCAAGGAAGCCGGCCAGTACGCGACGATCGTGAAGCTGACGCGCGCGACGCTGGTCTTGCCGATCGTCGCCGCGCTCGCCCTCCAGCGCGCCCGCGCGGCGCGCACAGCGAGCCGCACGATCCCGTGGCGGCAGATCGTCCCCTGGTTCATCGTGTGGTTCCTGTGCGCGGTGCTGGTGAACAGCACCGGGATCATTCCGCCCTCATCGCACGACGCGATCGCAACCGCGGCAATCTTCCTGATCAGCACCGCGCTGGCCGCGATCGGCCTGCAAACGGAGCTCGCGTCGCTGCTGCGCACCGGCGCGGGCCCACTGCTGCTGGGGTTCTTGCTGTGGGTCGCGGTTGCGCTGTCGTCTCTGGCGCTTCAGCGCGCGCTGGGCCTGTAGCGGTTCGGGCCCGCTTCGTCAGCGCGCGAAGATCTCGATCGTGTAATGGTCCGGGTCGGTGACGAAGAGCGCGCGACCGCCGCCGTCGCGCGCGTACGTTGCCGTGCCGACGCGCTCCGCGATCGCGTCGAGAGTCGCGACGTCAGCGACCCGCAGCCCCAGCTCGAACTTCGCGCGCTCGGTCGGCGGCGCGTGCTCGAACACCAGCGTGAACTCGCCGAAGGAGATGCGGACCGCGTCGCCGCGCCGCACGACGTCTATGCCGAGCACGTTGCGGTAGAAGCGCTCCGTCGCGTCGATGTCGGCGACGCCGAGCGTCAGCTGCGCCGGGACGATCGCGCTGGCCTGCACCGGGTTCTGCGCTCCGTCCACGATCGGCTACGGGTTCGGGTAGTGCGACTCGTCGCCGTACGGCACGAACAGCGTGTGTTCCGGCTGGAATCGCAGCTTGACGGTACCAACTTTGCCGTTCCGGTGCTTGGCGATGATCATCTCGGTCGAATCAGGATCCGGCGACGTCTCCTTGTTGTAGTACACGTCCCGGTACAAGAACGAAACAATATCCGCTTCCTGCTCGATAGCCCCCGAATCGCGCAAGTCTGAGAGGAGCGGGCGTTTGTCGGCGCGGGTTTCGACGGCGCGGTTGAGCTGCGCGAGCGCGATGATCGGGCACTCGAGATCCTTGGCCGTCGCTTTGAGGATGCGGCAGATGTCGGAGAGCTCTTCGTTGCGGTTCACTTGGCGGCCGAGCGTCGCGGGGCGGACGAGCTGCAGGTAGTCGATGATCACCAACGACAAGCCGAACGCGGATTTCAAGCGGCGCAGGCGCGAGCGGATCTCCGTCACCGTCACGGCGCCGGAGTCGTCGAGATAGATCGGCAGCTCGTGGAGCACGCCCATCGCGTGACCGATCTTCTCCCAGTCGCGGTCGGCGATCGCGCCGCGCCGGAGCTTCGAGGCGTCCAGCTTCGCTTCCGAGGAGAGAAGGCGCTCGACCAGCTCCTGCTTCGTCATCTCGAGCGAAAACACGGCGATCGGGCGCTTCTCGTCCTTCGCCGCGGCGACGGCCATGTTCAGCGCGAGCGAGGTTTTGCCCATCGCGGGGCGCGCGGCCAGGATCACCAAATTTCCCGGCTGCCAGCCCGCGGTGTAGTCGTCGATGTCGCGGAAGCCCGACGTCACACCGGTGCGGTCGCCCTTCTGCTCGTGCCGCCGCTCGAGCGCCTGGAAGACCGGAAGCAGCATCGAGGGCACCGTCGCGAACGCGTTGTGCTCGCTGCGGTTGCCGACTTCGTAGACGACCTGCTCGGCACGGTCGATCGCCGCCGGGACGTCGTCCTCCGACTCGTAGCCGAGCTGCGTGATCTGCGTCCCCGCGTGGATGAGCTGGCGCAGCGAAGACTTCTCGCGCACGATGCGCGCGTAGTACTCGGCCGACGCGGCCGTCGGCACGGTGTCCATCAGCGAGTTGAGGTACGCCATCCCGCCGATCTTGTCGAGCATCCCGCGATTGCGGAGCTCCTCGGCCAGCGCGACCTTGTCGAGCGGCTCGCCGCGCTCGTAGAGCGCGTACAGCGCCAGATAGATCGACTCGTGCAGCGAGGCGTAGAAGTCGGACGGCTGCACGATCTCGCTGACCGTCGCCATCATCTCCTTGTCGACCAGGACCGAGCCGAGCAGCGCCATCTCCGCCTCGAGGTTGCTCGGCGGGATGCGGTCGACGGGCGAGACGAACGGAGCGACGTTCAACGTGAAGCTTTTCGTGATCTGCGTGCGCGAAGCGCCGGCGGCGCGGGGACGCGCAGGCCGAGTACGGCGAGCGCTTCCGCGACGTTTGCGACGGCGATCAGCTCGATTCCCTCGGGCGCAGCGTCAAGTTCGCGCGCGTTCTCGCGCGGAACGATAATCGCTCTCATCCCGGCCTGGCGCGCGGCGTACAATTTCTCCACAATTCCACCGACTCCACGGACGCTGCCCGCGAGCGAGACTTCGCCGGTCACCGCCACGTCCTGCGGCAAGCCTTCGCGCGTGAGCGCGCTGTAGAGCGCCAGGAAAAACGCGAGCCCTGCCGACGGCCCGTCGATGTTTCCGCCGCCGACGACGTTGACGTGCAGGTCGTGGTCGGCCGGATCGATCCCGGCGACCGCGCGAATCACCGAGGCGGCGTTGAAGACCGCGTCGCGCGCCATCGTCCCGGCCGTGTCGTTGAAGCGCACCGTTCCCTTGCGCTCCTCGCGCGCCGGAAACGCCGCCGCCTCGATCTCGACGATCGAGCCCACGTACTGCAGCACGCCCAGACCGTGCGCCTTCCCGACCTCCCGCACACGGCGCGCGCGCGCCGGCGTGTGCTGCACGATCCGGCCGGCCTGCACGACCTCGAGCACGTCTTCCTCGCGCACCGTCGCGCCGCGCGTCCCGCCGGCCCGCTCGAGCGCGTGGCCGTACGCGTCGGCGAGGATCTGCACCGCCTTGCGGCCTTCGATCGTGTACGAGGCGATCAGCTCGGCGACGCGCCGGACGGTCTTCGCGCCGAGCCGCTGCGCCGCTTCGCGGACGATCCGCGCGACCTGCGTCCCGGTGAGCGGCTCGAAGTACACCGCCGCGCAGCGCGAGCGGATCGCCGCGTCGATCGCCTCCGGATCGCGCGTCGTCGCGCCGATCAGCACGAAGTCGGCCGGCGCGCCGTCGCGGAAGAGCTTCTTGACGTACGCGGGCACGTTCGGGTCGTGCTCGTCGTAGTACGACGACTCGAACGTGACGCGCTTGTCTTCCAAGACTTTCAGCAGCCGCGCCTGCATCGGCGGGTCCATCTCGCCGATCTCGTCGATGAAGAGCACGCCGCCGTGCGCCTTCGTCACCAGCCCCAGCTTCGGCTCGGGGACGGCGCCCTCGGCGAAGTCGCGCCGCGCGCCCTGGTAGATCGGGTCGTGGACGCTCCCCAGCAGCGGGTTCGTCGTCTCGCGCTGGTCGTAGCGCAGCGTCGTACCGGCGGCTTCGACGAACGGCGCGGCCGCGGCGAACGGCGCGTGCGGGCGCGCTTTGGCGAGCTCGAGCGCCAGCCGCGCGACGGTGGTCTTTCCGACGCCGGGCGGCCCGTACAGGATCACGTGCTGCGGGTACGGCGAGGCGAGCTTCGCGATCAGCGCCTTGACCGCGGCTTCCTGGCCGACGACCTGGTCGAGCGACTTCGGGCGCAGCACGTCGAGCGCCGCGCGCGCGAGCCCGCGCGCGTCGAGCGCTTCGAGGTCGTGCAGGCGCTGCTGCGTCGCCGGCGTCTCCGGGCCGCTCTCCTCGCGCAGCGCTTCCAGCTTCAGCTCGCGCAGAAACTCCTGGTGGCGCTGCACCATCTTGGCGTTGATCCGCGCCTCGATCTGGTCGCCGACGGTGCGGTGCGCGATGAGATCGGCGAGCCGGTCCTCGATCTCGCCGATCACCTTTTTGTATTGCGCTTTCGCCGGCCGCGTCTCGAGCGACGGGTCCTCGAAGACCAAACGCTGCAGCGCCAGCAGACGGTCGGGAATCGCCGGCGAGCGCATCTCTCTGAGCGTGTTCAGCTTGCCGGCGCGCATGACGACCTTCTCGGTGCCCAGTGCTTCCGTCAGAAGGTCGTAGAGCGCCACGATCTCACGGCGGAGCTTCTCGTCGGCGCTCATTCGCATCGCGATTACTTCAGCGCGACGACCTGCACCGCGGACTTGGCGACGATGTTGTTGCCCAGACGAATCTCGACCGGGTACGTGCCGAGCGCCTTGATGCCGTCCTTCATCTCGATCTTGTGGCGGTCGATCGTGACGCCGAGCTGCTCGTGCAGCGCGTCGGCGACCTGCGCGTTGGTGACCGTCCCGAACAGCCGGCCGTTGCCGCCGGCCTTCGCGGCGACGCGGATCACCGCTTCCTCGAGCTGCGTTGCGACGTCCTGAGCGTTGGCGACCTCTTCGGCCTGCTTCCGCTTCTTGGCGCTCTGCTGCTGCTCGAGCTGCTTCATCGCGCCCGGCGTCGCAACGACCGCCAGCTTCTGCGGGAACAGATAGTTGTTCGCGTACCCGTCCTTGACGTCGACGACCGAGCCGCGGGTGCCGAGCGGCTTGACGTCGCCGGTGAGAATGACCTTCACTGCGGTCTCCTTACTGAACGACGAACGGGAGGATGGCGATGATGCGGGCGCGCTTCACGGCGCGCGTCAGCGCGCGCTGGTGCGAGGCGCAGTTGCCGGAGATGCGGCGCGGCAGGATCTTTCCGCGCTCGCTGATGTACTTGCGCAGGCGCGTGGTGTCTTTGTAGTCGAGGTCTTCGAGGCGTTCCGCGCAGAACGTGCAGACCTTGCGCTTGGGCCGGCGATCTTTTTTCGCCGCCGCGCGCTTGCCTTTGGGGGCAGGCATGATGGGTGACCTTTCGGTGATGTAGGTGGTTGACGGCTCACGCGAGGTGAGCCCTACACACGTGGCGCCCGAAGGCGTCACGACCCGGGCCGTCCGCAAAGACGGCCGGAACTGCGAGCCCCGTTCCCGGGCGGGCAGCATCGGCGATCATACCACGCCCGGTGCCCGAAAACTACCCCCGATAGAGCGCCGCCGCAGCCTGGCCTGTTAGCAAGCTAGGCGCCCGTCTTCTTGTACCGCTCCTCGGCAGCCCGCAGAGCAGCCTCGTACCGCTGGGGCCACGTGACGATTCCGACGACGATCCCGACGACGCTGGACACGCACATCCCGCCGAACAGCACGTAGAATATGATCCAATCTCTCATCTCCGTTTTTCCTCTGCTTCCTGCACCGATCCGGCCGCCATGAACGGTATCTTATAAGACAGATACACAGTCAATACCCCAGCAAGAATTCGCAGGGTTAGCGTTTTCAACAGCTCATTGACCGGCGCGCGCCCCACTTCAAGCGAGCCGTATGCCCACGCGCCGCCCAGCAATGCGCAAACGCCTGCAACCCCTGCGATGACTCTCATCGGGCCTTTCGATTTGCGGTCTTGGAACGCTTCAAATGCAGCGTTGCCGCCGATCACCATGAGGAAAAGATACAAATCGTTCGGGATCCAGTCGAAGCGGTTCGCCGGTTGCTGCAGCGCCGCGGCCAGGTGCGCGACGAACGGTGCCAAGCCGAGCAGCCAAACGGCAACGACATATTCGATGAGTCTGCGCATGAAGAATCGCACAACGTCCCAGCCGAAGCGCAAGCGCGCTCCGCGTGCGGACCACCGGCTCCCCATGAGTCTTTGCACCTCCTTGCCTCGTGCGTGAGTGCACATCACGCGAAGGACGGGCTGCGCAAGGGGCCGAACCGCTAGGGCCTGCTTGATTCGGAGGGGTGGGCGTTATGAGTGAGCTGACCGGACGCGTTCTCGACGCGCAGAGCCCCGGATGGGAAGCGGCACGGCATAACTTCAAAGCCGCGCTGGACTACGGCAAGCTGGTTCCGCGCTGCGTCGTCTTCTGCCAAGACGCGCAGGACGCGTGCAACGCGGTGCGGTTCGCGCGCGAGAACAAGCTGCCGCTGCGCGCGCGGTCAGGGCGGCACAGCTACGAAGGGTACTCGCTGGTGAACGACGGGGTGATCGTCGACGTCAGCGACCTCGACATGATCCGCGTCGACGCCAAGGCGGGGACGGCGCGGCTCGGCGCGGGCGTCTACTGCATCGACCTGCACGAGCAGCTCTATGACGTCGGGCTGACGATCCCGGCGGCGAGCGGCGCGAGCGTCGGGTTCGCCGGGCTCGCGCTCGGCGGCGGTTTCGGCGTGACGTCGCGAAAGTACGGCTTGACCTGCGACAACGTGATCGGCGTCGAGCTCGTCAACGCCCAAGGCGAGCTGGTCTACGCGAGCGCTACGGAAAATCCCGATCTCTACTGGGCGCACCGCGGCGGCGGCGGCGGCAACTTCGGCATCGTCACCGCGTTCGACGTCACCGTGAAACCGATCGGGCTGGTGGCCATCTGCAACATCACCTGGCAGTGGTCGAGCTTCCTGGCCGTCGTCGACGCCTTCCAGAAGTGGGGCCCGACCGCACCCGACAACCTCTCGGTGTTCTTGCGGCTCGCGGTCGGCGACACGCACGAGGACGGCGTCATCACGCTGTTCGGACAACTCACCCCGGACTCGCCGGCCGAGCTCGCGACGTTCAGCGCGCTGCTCGCGCCGATGCTCTCGGCCGCGCCGCCGACCGGCGTGCAGGTGCAGATGCTGCCGTACTCGGCCGCCGCGGCGTTCTTCGCGGGCGTCAACCCGCAGAAGCCGGAGTGGCTGATCAGCCCACACAACGACACGCAGCTCTTCAAGAGCACCTCGGCGGTCGCGTACAAACCGTTCCCGCCCGAAGCGCTCCAGCTGCTCAAGGCCCGGATCGAGACCGCGCCGCTGCAGACGTTCTGGGACACCAACGAGCCGAGCATGATCCAGCTGCTCGCCGGCGGCGGCGCGCCCTCACGCGTCCCGATCGACGGGACCGCGGTGATGCACCGCGACGCGGTCTTCGTCGTGCAGTACGACGCGTACTGGACCGACCCGGCCGACGAAGACGCGGCGGTCAGCTGGATCGAAGGCGTGCGCACCGCGATGCTGCCGTACGCCAACCACGCCTACGTGAACTACGTCGACCACTTCATCGAAGACTATCTCGACGCGTACTACGGGCCGAACTTGCCGAAGCTGGTCGAGGTGAAGGCCAAATACGACCCGGACAACTTCTTCAACTTCCCGCAGAGCATCCCGACGAAGCTGCCTCGATAACCGCGCCGCCGGCTGGCGGCGGCTTCACGACGAACCGCTACCCGCAGGCCGCTTCGTGGTACTTGCGGCGCATCTCGGCGATGTCGACGCTCGGCGGCGGGATTCGTATGTCCATCTCGTCGAGCGTGTCGGCGACGATGCGCGCCACGGCGAAGTTGCGGAACCACTTGTGGTCGGCTGGGATCACGTACCACGGCGCGCGCTCGGTGCTGCAGCGCTCCAGCGCGTCCTCATATGCGTGCACGTAGTCGTCCCAGCAGGCGCGCTCGGCGTAGTCCGCCTCGCTGATCTTCCACCGCTTCTGCGGATCGGTGAGCCGCTGCTCGAACCGGCGCAGCTGCTCTTCCTTGCTGATGTGCAGGAAGAACTTGACGATGCGCGTCCCCGACTGCGCGAGGTTCTTCTCGAACTCGTTGATCCGCTCGTAGCGCTTCGACCAGACGTCTTTCGGCACCAGCTCGTGCACCCGCACGACCAGCACGTCCTCGTAGTGCGAGCGGTTGAAGATGCCGACGTGGCCGTGCGCCGGCGTCAGCTTGTGCACGCGCCACAGAAAGTCGTGCGCCTGCTCTTCCGCCGTCGGCTCCTTGAACGCGTGCGCCGACGCGCCGAGCGGGTTCAGCCCGCTGAAGACGTGGCGCACGGTGCCGTCCTTGCCGCCCGCGTCCAGGCCCTGGAGCACCACCAGCAGCGCGCGCCGGTGCTCGGCGTAGAGCTTTTGCTGCAGATCGCGCAACCGGTCGAGATCCTTATCGATCTTCGCCTTGACCTCGTCTTCGCAGTCGAACTGGCCGGTGTACGACGGATCGACCCGGTCGAGCCGCACCTTGCTTCCCGGCTCCACGACGAACTTCTTGCGATACTCCACCCGAGGAACTTCCCGGCGCGTTCCGCGCGACCCCTATAGTACGACCTCGCTCATTCGCGCGCGCCGTCGTCCCAGGTGATGCACCGGCACCGCCGAACGGCGCGGCGCGTGACCGGTTTTCCGCGTGTTCGACCCGGCGTTCTTTTCGCGTGCGGCCTGCTGTTCGCCGCGGGCTGTTCCGCGGGCTCGCACGGCGCGGTGCCGGCACGCGCCTCGCTGCCATCGCCGTTGCCGGCACCGGGCGAAAAAGCTTCGGTGACCGTGACGGTCGCGATCCCGCGGCCGCCTGCGTCGCAACGACGGTTGCCGGCGGCGCGCGGGCGCGCGCCCGCGTACGTGTCCGCGGGGACCGAGTCGTTCACGATCTCCGTCAACGGCGCGCTCGCGGACGAGGTCGACGTCGACCCGTCGGTCTCGTCGTGCTCGGCGCAAGCGCAGTCGATCGCGTGCTCGGCCCGGATCGACGCGCCCGTCGGCGACGACACGTTCGCGCTCACGCTTTATGCGGGTTTCCACGCCAGCGGACCGGTGCTCTCGAGCGGAACGGCGGCGCAGACGGTGCAGCTCGGCGCAGGGAATGCGGTTGCGATCGTGCTGCACGGCGTCGTCACCTCGACGGTCGTCGCGCTGGCGAGCCCGCATCCGCAGATGGGGGCGCCCAGCACGACGGCGATGACGGTCACCGCTTACGACGCGGCGGGCGCGCCGATCACCGGAACCGCGTCGTACGCGACGCCGCTCACGCTCGTGAACTCCGACGCGTCGGGCGCGACCTCACTCTCCGCGACGACGCTCGCCGGTCCGAACGATCCGGCGCCGTCGCTGACGTACGACGGCGCGAGCTTCGTCAACGCGTCGATCACCGCGAACGCCGGGCCGAAGACGCAGACGCTCGCCGGCGTGCTGCAGCCGGTGCTGCGCGCCGCGGAGTTCGCCGTTCCCTCGGGGAACGCGACGAACAGCCGTTTCGGAACCGGCAGCCTCGCCGTTGCCGGCGACGGCGCGATCTGGTTCATCGACGACACCGCGATCGGGCGCGTCACGACCGGCGGGTCCGTCACCGAGCACGCACTCGGCGCGACGCCGTACGGGATCACGCTCGGCCCGGACGGTGCGCTGTGGTTCACCGAGTCGGGCCCCGCGGTCGCGCGGCTGACGACCGGCGGAACCTTGAGCACGTATCCGAGCGGAACGTTCGGCGAAGCGATCACCGCCGGACCGGACGGCAACGTGTGGTACTTCGCCTCGGTCACGCACGAAGCGCTGGTAAAGGTCACGCCGTCGGGGACGCAAACGACCGTCCCGCTCCAGTTTCCGAGCAGCAGCTCTTCCAGCCTCTTCCAGGCGTTGCTCGTGCTCGGATCGGACGGCAACTTCTGGAGCGCCGACGGTCAGGGCGACGTCGCGCGAATCACGCCTTCGGGTGTGGTGACGCTCTTTCCGCTCCCGTCGTCGGTCAATGGAACACCGATCGCGCTCGCGACCGCGGCCGACGGCGCGCTGTGGCTCGACACGAGCCTCGGTTCGGTCGCGCGCGTGACGACCGCCGGTACCGTCACCGCAACCTATGTGACGAACGTCTTTCAGACGGCGACGTTCCAGTTCGCGCAAGGCCCCGACGGCGCGTTCTGGTTTCCCGGCGGCGGCGGGAGCGACGCGGCGCGGATCGGCCGGATCGACGCCGCCGGCAACGCGGCGATCTTCCTGATCCCGAAGTCGGCGCCGGTGCCGCCGAGCTTCTTCGCGCCGCAACCGACCGGCTTCGTCGCCGGACCGGACGGCAATCTTTGGTACACGCGCGGCAGCAGCGTCGGGCGGGTCCAGCTCCACTAGAGGAAACGGGAACCAAACGATGAGAGTCATGCTCGCCGCGCGCGTCGTCGCCGGGATGTTGATCGCCGGCGCGTGCGCGGCGTGCGGCGGTGGGGGAAGCTCGACGCCGCCGCCGCCACCGGTCGTGACGCCGACGCCGGTGCCAACCGCCACGCCGACGCCGACTCCGGCTCCGACGCCCACCGCGTCCCCGACGCCGGCTCCGGCGCTCGTTCCATCCGCGTTGAGCTTCATCAACGTCGGGAGCGGCGCAGCGCAAAACGTCGCCGTCTCGGAGACGGGGTACAACGGAACGTTCACGGCGTCGTCGTCGAACTGCTCGGGGATCGTCTCGTTCTCCGCGGCGCCGTTCGCTTCGTCGATCCAGGTCACGCCGGTTGCGCCGGGCACGTGCGCGATCGCCATCAGCGACACGAACGGCGCTCACACGGCGCTGCCCGTCAGCGTGACGACGACCACGGTCACCGGCTCGTGAGCCGAGCCCGCGTTCGCAGCGCCGCGGCCGCCGCCGCGCTCGCGCTCTTGACCGCGTGCGGCTCCTCCGCGACACTTCCGGCGGTGCAGCAGCGCGCCTCGCAGCCCAGCGGCGCGAAGCAGACGGTAACGATCACGGTCGCGGTCCCGGCGCGCCCGACGCAGCAGCACGCGCGCCGTCCCGCGTACGTCTCGGCGGGGACCGCGTCGATGGCAGTCACCGTCGCGCCCGACGGCGGCACCACCGCGCCTCCGCTGATCGTGAACTGCGCGAGGCTCTGCAGTGCTTCGGTCGGCGTCGCGCCGGGGAACGTGACGATCACCGTCGCGCTGTACGACGACCTTTTCGGGCGCGGCAACCTGCTCTCGCGCGGGACGACGACGACGACGATCGTTGCGAACGTCGCGAACACCGTGAAGCTGACGTTCGATCCGGTCGTGCAGTTCTTCGGCTTCGGCAACTTCGTCGGCTCGTCGCTGCCGTTCGCGAGCGCGCTGGTGATCGGCCAGCCGGCGACCATTTCGAACGTTTTCTTGGCCGGCGACGCCGACGGCTACGTCATCGTCGGCCCGGGCGCGTACACCGACGCGAACGGCGCGCCGGTGACGTTTACGTTCACCAACGCCGGCAGCGGCCACACCTCGCTCGGCGTCACCTCCGCGAGCGCGCCGGGCGCCGTTCCGTTGAGCTACGACGGACACGGCGTCGTCGGTACGATCGCGGTCTCCTCGTCGCTCGGGCAAACCTCCTACAGGTACGTGAGCACGCTGGCGCCCGAACAGGAGGATCTCACCAACGCGATGTGGCCGCAGGCGCTCGCGCTGGGCGCTGACGGCAACGTGTGGTTCGTCCTGACGGGCGTCGCGAAGATCTTCCGGCGCAACGGCGACGGGTCGATCAGCGCCTTCCCGCTGGTGGTCCCGAGCAGCGGCGGCTCGATCGGGCGCGCGCTGGTGCTCGCCGGCGACAACGCGTTGTGGGTTCCGTTCGGCAACCTCTACGAGCGCGTCACGGCGGCCGGCAGCGTCACCACGTATCCGATCCCGACGCCGCTCTCGTACTACTCGATCGACACGGCGACGCGCGATGCGAGCGGGAAGATCGTCTTCGCGACGTTGGACGGCAAGCTCGCCTCGATCGCGAACGACGGAACCGTCACGCAGCTGACGGTTCCGAACGCGTCGGGCTTCGGCTTCGGAAGCCTGCTGCTCGGTTCCGATCACCGCGTGTGGTTCCTCGACCACGACGCGTACGGCGGGACGACGCTGGTCGCATACGACGGCACGACGTTCACCCGCTATCCGACCGGCTCGCCCGCGGTTCAGCGCATTTTTGCCGGACCCGACGGAACGCTGTGGGTGCCGTGGGCCACCGCCAACTCGCTGGTGAAGTTCGACACGGCCGGCAACCGCTCGAGCGTCGCGCTCCCGGCGCCGGCCTGGTCGAGCTTCGGCGGGTCGCCGGACGTCGCGGCGGCGGCGCTCGACGGCAAGGGAAATTTCTATTTCGCCGATTCGGGCCAGAGCGGCATCGGCCGGATCGACGCCTCACTGCACGCCGTCGAATACCCCGTCTCGGCAGGGTCGCTCTACCCCGTCGCGATCGTCGTCGGGAGCGACGGCAAGCTGTACTACGGCGACTCCGGTCAGACCGGGGTGAACGGCCCGCAGTTCGGCGGCCTCGGCTCGGTCGACCCCGCGCTCTTCTAGCGCCGAGCGCCCGCCACAGGTCGCCCTCCCGCCGGGTCGAAGCGCCCGCTCCATGATCTCGTCGCCGCTCGTCGCGCCGAGACTGGTCGGCCGCGACGACGAGTGCGCCTTTTTGATGCGCCGTCTCGACGACGTTCTGCAGCGCGGCGCCGCCGCGCTCACGCTGGTCGAAGGCGATCCCGGAATGGGAAAGACGCGGCTGATCGCCGAGCTGCAGCGGCGCGCCGGCGAGCTGCACGCGCTCACCATCTCGGCGTTCTCGCTCGAGCACGTGCGCGAGCCGTACGCGCCGTTCGCGCTCGCCGTCGCGCGCGCGATCGAAGCCGCGCCGCCGGCGCTGGCCGCCGAGCTGCGCGCGATCGCCGCCGCGCTCGACCCCGACGTCGCGCTGCACAAGGTGAAGCGGCTGCGCGCCGTCGCCGCCGCGCTGCGCGCGATCGCGCGCGAGCGCGCGGTCGCGATCTTCTTCGAGGACGTGCACTGGGCGGACCGCGCGTCGCTCGACCTGCTGGCGTTCTTCGCCGTGGAGCTCGCCGCGACGCCGCTGTTCGTGCTCGCCACCCAGCGGCCGGCCGAGATGCCGCCCGCGCTCGCCGGCGCGTTGCGCGTCGGCGCGCACACCGTGCGCCTCGGACCGCTCGCCGACCGCGACGTCGCGACGCTGCTGCGCGAGACGCTGCGCCGCCACGGCAGCATCGGCGCCGACCGGCTGCGGCGGATCGTCGAGCTCGCCGGCGGCAACCCGCTCTTCGCGCTCGAGCTCTTGCGCAACGCGGTAGCGGGCGCCGCCGACGACGTCGCGCCGGCGATCGCGTACCCGATCGTGCAGCGCTGGGAGTCGCTCGACCGCGCGGCGCGCGAGATCCTCGTCGCGGCGGCGGCGACCGGCGAGATCGAGCCGGCGTTCGTCGCGCAAGCCGTCGCGCGAGACGTCGAGGACGTCGAGAACGCGCTCGAGCGCGCGCGCCGTTTTCAGCTCGTCGAGCTGGAGCGCGGTTCGGGGCGCTGGCGCTTTGCGCACGCGCTCACGCGCGCGGCGATCGAGGCGGAGCTCGCGCCGCGCCGCCGGCCGGCGATCCACCGCAAGATCGGCGAGCTGCTCGAAGCGCGCGGCGAGGGCGTGGAGCCGGCCCGGCTCGCCTACCACTGGGGCTTCGCCGCCGACGGCGAGCGCGCCGCGCGCTACAACGAAGCCGCCGGTGACCGCGCCGTCGCGCTTCACGACTACGGCACCGCGCAGCGCTGCTTCGGCGCCGCGCTGCGCACCGCACCGGCGGACCCGGCGACGCGCGGCCGGCTCAACGAGAAGCTCGCCTCCGCCGCGCTGATCGAAGCGGCGTCGTCGCGCGCGGCCGAGCCGATCGAAGCGGCGCTGCGCGCGTACGAGGCGCTCGGCGACCGGCTCGGCGTCGCGCGCATGGAGATGCACCGCTCGCGGCGCGCGTGGTTCGACGAGGACGCCGCCGGCGCGCTCGCCGCCGCGGAACGCGCGCTCGCGGCGGCCGAGCCGTTCGGCCCCTCGGCGCAGCTCTTCGACGTGCGCGTCCGCCTCGCGCAGATCCACCAGATTCACGGCCGCGTCCCGGAGACGCGCCGCGAGCTCGACGCCGCCGGCGCGCTGCTCGAGTGCGCGACGGACGACGCGCGAATCCGTTTTCTGAACGCGCGCGCGATGTTTCGCGCCGACGCCTGGGAGATCGAGGGCTTTGTCGCCGACTACCGCGCGGCGATCGAGCTCGCGGAACGGCTCGGGCACGTCGAGCTGCTCGTCAGCACGCAGAACAACTTCGCGCTGAACGCGCTGCTGACGGGCCGCCGCGATGAAGCGCTGCGCGCGCTCGAAGCCGGGATCGCGACCTCGTACGAGTTCGGGATGCGCTGGCACGTCTCGAACGATCTGCTCTCGCTCTCGCGCGTGCGCTACGTCTTCGGCGACCTCATGGGCGCGCGCCAAGCGCTGGCCGACGCGCTGGCGTCGGCGTACGAAGCGCGCCGGCTCGAAGTGTGGTCGGCCGGCTACGGCATCCCGATCGCGCTGGCGCTGAACGACGACGAGCTGCTCGCGCGTTGCGCGAGCCCCGGCGTCTTCGACGAAGCGCTGGCGAGCGGCGGGGTCTCGGAGATTGCGCTCGTCGGCTGCGCGTTCGCGGAACTGGCGCAGGCGCGCGGCGACGCCGTCGCGGCCGCCTCGGTGCTGGCGCGCGCGCTCGCCGCGCTGCGCGACGACGCGCGCCCGCTGCACCTGTGCGCTGCGGTCGCGCAGTTCGGGCGAGAAGACGATCTTGCGCGCGCCCGAGCGCTGCTCGATGCGCCGGCGCGCGACCGCTCGCGGGCCGCCGAGCGCGCGCTCTTCGACGCGTACGCCGCGCTGCGCAAGCGGCGGCGCGCCGAGGCGGCGCAGCTCGCGCTCGCCGCCGCCGAAACATACGGCGAGCTAAGCTGGGTCTTGCAGCAGGCGCGCGCGCTCGAGCTCGCCGGCCGCGAAGCGGACGCGCTGCGGATCTACCGCGGCGCCGGCGGCGTGCGCGACGCCGAACGGCTCGAGCGCACGGGGCGCGCCGCCGACCCGCTCGCGCCGCTGACGCCGCGCGAGCGCGAGATCGCCGGGCTCGTCCTCGCCGGGCGCTCGAACCGCGAGGCGGGCGCGTTGCTCGGGCTCAGCGAGCGGACGGTGGGGAACCACGTCCAGTCGATCTTCAACCGGCTCGGGATCGGCTCGCGCCGCGAGCTCGCCGAGCACGTCTCCGCCGTGCGCTCTGAGTAGCGCGCGGCGCGGGGCTGAGTAGCGCGACTCTGTTCGCGCGCCGCCGGATGCCGTACCGTCGGACTGCGCGCGGGCGGCGCACACCTTCACGCTTGAGGAGATTTCGACATGGTACGAGACGACGAGGCGGTCGCGCAGGTCCAGGCTGCCTACCAGGACTTCCAGCGCGGCGACATCGCCTCGCTGCTGTCCCGCTTCAGCGACGAGGTCACCTGGTACACGCCGGGCGAGGGCAGCGCGATCCCGTTCGCCGGACCGCGGCGCGGCAAGGCCGAAGTGGCGAAATTCTTCGAGAGCCTGGGCGCGACGATCGAGTTCCACGCGTTCGACGTCGACGAGTACGTCGCGCAAGGAAACGTCGTCGTGGCGCTCGGCCGCTGGGACGCGACGGTTCTCGGAACGGACGTTCGCATCGCCGATGGCTTTGCGATGGTGTTTCGCCTGCGCGAAGACAAGATCGCCGATTTCCGCGAGTACAGCGATTCCCGCCGGCTCGCCGAAGCGCTCGCCTCGCTGAAGAAATGACCCGCGCCGTCGGCGGCGCGCCGGCGCGGGTGCCGCAAGCGCCGTCGCCGGCGGCGATTCTGGAGCTGCTCGCCGGCCGCTGGGTGTGCGGCGCGGTGGCGGCCGCGGCGCGGCTCGGCGTCGCCGACGCGCTGGCCAGCGGCGCCCGCTCGAGCGACGAGCTGGCCGTCGCGCTTTGCGCGCACGCGCCGTCGCTGCACCGGCTGCTGCGCGCGCTCGCGAGCCTGGGGCTGTTGCAAACGCTCGCCGACGGGCGTTTCGCGCTGACCTCGCTCGGTGAGTACCTGCGCAGCGACGTGCCCGGCTCGATGCTGCCGCTGGCGCAAATCTTCGCGTTGGAAGAGCACGGGACGTCGTGGACGACGCTCGCGTACAGCGTCGCGAGCGGCGAGTCGGCGTTCGAGCACCTCTACGGCCGCCCGCTGTGGGATTACCTCGACGGCGACGCCGAGCTGAACCGAACGTTCAGCGACGCGATGACCGCACTGATGTGGAGCGCGGCGCCGCAGATCGCCGAGCACCTCGCGCTCGACGAAGGATGCACGGTGGCCGACGTCGGCGGCGCGGCGGGGACGGTCCTTGCCGCGATCCTCGAACGCCATCCGCACGTGCGCGGAATCCTGTACGACCGGCCGGCGTCGATCGAGGCCGCGCGCCGGACCGCGCCGGCGATCGTGCTCGAGCGCGCGCAGCTCGTGGCCGGCGACTTCATGCGCAGCGTTCCGGCGGCCGACGTGCTGGTGCTTTCGCACGTTCTGCACGACTGGAGCGACGCCGACGCCGGAATGCTGCTCGCGAACTGCCGCCGCGCGCTGGCGCCGCACGGACGGCTCGTCGTATGGGAGTGCGTGATCGAGCCCGGCGACGCGCCGGACTTCGGCAAGCTCATGGACTTGGAGATGCTGGTGCTGACGTCGGGCCGCGAGCGCACGCGCGCCGAGTTCGCGCGGCTGTTCGCGCGCGCCGGGCTCGAGCTGGTCTCGGTGACGCCGCTCGCCGGCGGCGCGCTGCTTCAAGGCCGCTCATGCCGCAGGTAATGTGCCCGGCGCCGCGTACACGTACGCGCGTTTGCCGTTCGGCTCGCTGTTGCGCGAGTTTCGGCTCGAGAAACGCGTAACCACAACCCGCCCGCGGCGGTTCAGAACGTCGCGGGCGTGAACATGGACTCGACGTCGCGCTCGCCGCGGTGCTCGAAGCTCCCGTTGTGGTTCATCCAGTCGGGCCGCGGCGCGCCGAGCAGGAAGTGGTCGAAGAACTCGTCGAGGTGGACGGTCCAGTAGTCCTTGTTCGGCTGCTTCGTCAGCCCGTGGCCTTCGCCGATGAAGGTGAACATGTAGGCTTCCTTGCCGGCCCGGCGCAGCGCGGTGAAGAACTCGATGCCTTGGCCGTACGGAACCGCGCCGTCCTGGTCGTCTTGAATGCGCAGGTACGGCGCGCGCACGCGGTTCACGAAGAACAGCGGCGAGTTCTCGACGTACAGATCCGGCCGTCCCCACGGGGTCGCGCCGATGCGGCCTTGGCCGCGCTCGTAGTACGACTGCTGCACGTCACCCGTCTCCCAGAACCCGCCGTACAAGCTCGGCAGATCGGAGTCCGACGCGCCCGACTCGACGGCGCGGAAGATGTTCGTGTGGGTGACGAGCGCGTTCACCTCGTAGCCGCCGTAGCTGTGGCCTGCCATCCCGATCCGGTGCGGGTCGACGAAGCCCATCCCGACGACGCGCTTCACCGCCGAGCCGACGCAGTCGACCGCACTGGCGGTGGTGTGGCCGATGCGGTACGTGATGTCGGGCTCGAGCACGACGTAACCGTGGTTGGCGTAGCGCGCGAGGTTCACGAGCGTTCCCGAGGCCGGCACGACGTAGGTGTGCAGCCCCGGCGTCATCTTCTCGTAGACGTAGACCAGCATCGGATACTTGCGGTGCAGGTCGAAGCCGTCCGGCGTGATGAGGATCGCGCGCAGCTTCTCCCCGCGCCCGTTGGTGTAGCCGATCAGCTTCGCATGCCCCCATGCGTACTGGGCGGACTGCGGGTTCGCGTCGCTCACGCGCGCCGCGCCGACCGGAATCGCCGCGGCGCGCCACAGATCGGGGAACTCGTCGAAACGCTGCTCGGTGAAGACGAGTCCGCCGCCGTCGCGCGCGCGGTACGGCACGCCGATGCTCTTGTCGACCATCATCGTCGTGCGCGGCGCCTGCGGCTGCAGCGACGAGAGGGTTGCGAAGCCCCGCGCTTTGGTGCGGTCGTCGAGCACCGAGAGCAGCGGCTCGCGCTCGAACACCGGCCGGTCGGCGACGAACGCGCTCTCCGGCTCGTCGGTGTGCGGCCGCACGACGCGGTAGACGCGCTGCGCGGCGCGACCGGCTCCGCGCGTCAGCGGAACGGTTGAGCCGCCGTCGGGCGAGGCGCGCCAGACGTCGTAGCGGTCGTACACGAGCACCGCGGTGTCGCCGGGCGTCCAGCCGCCGCTGCCGTACGGCGGCGGCGGGGCGGGGTGGTCGTCGTCCTCGACCGCGGCGCGCACCGTGCGCGGATCGGTGATCCAGGCCTTGCGCCCGTCTCGCATGCGCAGCGTGTACCACGCGCGCCGGATCGGATCGTAGCCGAGCACGTACTTCCCGCCGGGCGAAAGCTCCGGCGGACCGCCTTCCACCTTGCGCGCGAGCAAGGTGCGCGCGCCGCTCGCGACGTCGACGCGGTAGAGGTCGTAGTAGTAGTCGTCGTACGTCACCAGCTTCGCGTACGGAACGTTGCTCACGCCGAGCGCGTACGGCGCATCTTTGGCGAGCGTGACGGCCGGAACGGCGGCGTCGGCGAGCTGGGTGAAACGCCGCGCGGCCACGTCGTACAGCGCGAGATACGTGCCGTGCTGCTTGTCCTCGGCTTCATGGCGCTGCTGCGTCGGCAGCTCGCCGTCGCGCCAGTACCAGAAGTCGAGGTCGACGCGCGCCGGCGCCGACGACGGGCGCGGGGTGGGAACGGCGGCCGTCCACACCGCGAGCCGTCTGCCGGCGGGGTCGAACTCCGGCGTGTGCGCGTCGCTCGCGAACGTGCGCGGCGGGACGCCGCGGGTCGCCGCGCCGAGCGCCTCGGTCACCTCGCCGGTGCGCACGTCGGCGACCATCAAACGGTACGGCGCGCGCGCGTTCTCGGCTTTCTTCACCTCTTCGTCGTAGGCGTCGGGGTCGCTGAGGTAGGCGATGCGCGCGCCGTCGCGCGAGAGCGCAAGCGCGGTGAGGTGCGCGGTGCCGTGCGCGAGCGTGCGATCCTGACCGCTCGCCGCGTCGCGCACGTGCACGCTCTCGTCGGCTTTGGTCTGCACGACGTACGCGACGCGCGAGCCGTCGGCGCTGACCGCGTACGCGGAGACGTTCGCGATGCGCGTCGCGGCGCCCGGAGCGCCGAGCCGCTGAATCGCCAGCGACGTCGTCGCGTCCTTGCCCGGGCCTTTCGGCGCCGGTGCGGCTGACGAAGACGCGCGCGGTGACGCCGATCCGGCCGGATGCGGCGAGGGAGAGGGGATTGCCGACGGCCGTGCGGTGGGCGACGGCAACGGCGATGCGGACGGCGACGGCGAGGGTTCGAGCAGATACGCCAACATCGCGCCGTCCGCCGCCAGCGTGAACGAGCGAACGCGCTCGACGCTGGTCGCGCGCGCGTTCGCGACGTCGGAGACGTCGGCAAAGCCGAGACCGTCCTTCGGGCGCTGATCGTCGGGCTTGCCGGCCTTTACGGCGGCCTTGACGTCGGCGACCGGCGCGGCGATGCGGTACACGACGAACCGGCCGGCCGGCGTGAACTCCGGCGCGCGCCCGCGCGCGGCGCGGAACGTCGCGGTGCCGCCGAGATCGCGCACGATCAGCTCGCCGTCGGCTTCGGCGGCGACTTGCGCGTACGCCAGCCGGCGGCCGTCACGCGAGAGGCGCACCTCGCTAATCTGCCGCCAGGCCGAGTACGCGTGGTAGTCGAGCAGCTTTTTCGGCGCCGCCTCCGCCGGCGCGATCGGTGGCACGATCCCGCACGCGAACGCGACGAGCGTCAACCCGGCGACTCGAGCCCGCAGCATTCCGCGTTATCGCTCGCCCGGCTCGTGCACTCCTCCGCACGCCGGCGGCGGTGCGGTCGCGGGCAGCTTCAGCGACGCGCGCAAGACGCGGTCGCGCAACCTCGGCGGGAGCAGCGCGACGATGCTCCCGGCGCGCGCGTTGCCGCCGACGACGTACCGCGCGCGCGGCTTGCGCGCCGTCAGCGCTTGCGCGATCGCGCGCGCGACCTGCTCGACCGGCATCCCGGCGCGCTCTTCGCGCACCGTCTGCGCGTAGACGGCGTCGATCTGCGCGCCGTAGCGCTCGCGCGCGCCCGGGCCGAGCCGCGCTTCGAGCTCCGCGCGCGCGTCGCGGCCTTTCTGCCAGATCGGCGTCTTCACCGAGCCGGGCTCGATCAGCGAAACGGCGATCCCCGCCGGCGCCAGCTCGACGCGCAGCGCGTCCGCGAGCGCGCGCAACGCGAACTTCGAGGCGCTGTACGGCGCGATGAACGGGACCGCGAGCCGGCCCGAGATCGAGCCGACGAACACCAGCCGCCCGTAGGACGCGCGCAGCTGCGGCAGAAACGCCTGCGCGACCTCGAGCGCGCCGAACACGTTGACCTCGAACTGGCGCCGCACTTCGCCGACTGGCAGAAACTCCAGCGGGCCCGCGACCGCGATCCCGGCGTTCGCGACGACGCCGCGCAACCGATAGCCGAGCTGCGCGACGTGCGCCGCGGCCGCGTCGATCGTCGCGCGGTCGGTGACGTCGAGCCGCAGCGCGCGGACGTTCGCGTGCAGCGCATCGGCGCGCACCGCGTCGGCGTCGTTGCGCACGCCCGCGAACGCGACGAAGCCTTCTTGCGCGAGCAGCAGCGCCGCCGCCGCACCGATCCCGCTCGAGGCGCCGGTGACGACGACCGCCTGGCGCTGGGATGCGTTCACTTTTCTGCCTCCTCGCGCGCCGCGCGCGCGTCGCGGTTCAAGCGGCGCTGAATCCGCGCGTCGCCGAACACCCGGTCGGCCAGTTGCGGAAAGGCCTTGAACAAGAGCACCGGGAACCGGTAGTTGCCGGGCACGATGTGCTTGCGGCGCGGGCGGACGATCGCGGCCAGGATCGCGTCGGCGACGATCTCCGGCCCGGGGAGGCCGTTCATCGCCGCGTTCATCGGCGTGCGCACGAAGCCCGGCTCGATCAGCGTGACGCCGATTCCATCGCTGCGCAGCTCGCGCCGCAGCGAGTCGTTCAACCCGCGCAGGCCGAACTTCGAGGCCGAGTAGATTCCCAGCACCGCGGCTTCGCCGGCGACCGAGCCGACGTTCACGATCGAGCCGCTGCGCTGCGCTTTCATCACCGGCAGGACCGCGTGGATCGTGCGCGCGGCGCCCAGCAGGTTCACCGCCAGCACGCGCTCGATCTCTTCGTCGGTGCTCTCGGCGAAGGAGGGCGAGGAGCCGATTCCGGCCACGTTGACGAGCACGTCGATGCGGCGAAAGCGCACCAGCGCGCGCGCGACGAGCGCGTCGACCTCGGCGCGGCGGGTGATGTCGGTCGGCACGACCACCACGCGCTCGCCGTACGGCGCGACCTCGCGCGCGAGCGCGTCGAGCAGCTCGTCCTGCAGCGCGGCGAGCACCAAGCTCCATCCCGCGCGCAGCAGCGCGCGCACGGTCGCGGAGCCGATCCCGCCCGACGCGCCGGCGACGATCGCGACCCGCTCGCGCGCCGCGGGCGGCGCGGCGCTTCGGCTCAACGGAGCGCGTCCGCGTAGAAGCACGCGCCGCACTGCTGGATGTAGCGCGCGTCGCCTTCGATCGCGATCTGCGCGCCTTCGGTGATCCGCTTGCCGCGCTCGTCGATGCGCACGTTCATCGTCGCTTTCTTCCCGCACGCGCAGACCGTCTTGAGCTCCTCGACGCTGTCGGCGAGGGTGAGCAGATATGCCGATCCCGGAAACGGCTCGCCCAAGAAATCGCTGCGAATCCCGTAGCAGATCACCGGCACGCCGAGCACGTGCGCGACGCGGTGGAGCTGGCGAACTTGCTCCGGGGTCAGAAACTGCGCTTCGTCGACGAGCACGCAGGCCAGATCCTCACCGGCACCGGCGATCTCCGCGTAGAAATCGGTCGCGTCGTCGAACGTGGTCGCGCGGCGCCGCGGTCCGAGCCGCGAGGTGACGATCCCGACCCCGAAACGATCGTCGAGCGCGGAGGTGTAGATCCACACCGCCCGGCCGTGCTCGCCGTAGTTGTGCGCGACCTGCAGCAGCGCGGTCGACTTGCCGGCGTTCATCGCGGAGTACCGGAAATAGAGCTTCGCCATCCAGGACCCCGCTGTTCGCCGAGGCGATCCGGGGCGCCCGCAGAAGAAGGCGCGCATCATGACGCCGCTCGACCTCACCCAGCGGCCGCCGCGCTCGCCGCGCGCCGAGCTGGACGGCATCGCATTCCTGCCGCGCGCGATCGACAAGTGCCGCGCCGCGCTCCCGGGCGGGAACCTGGGCTCGTACATCAACCTCGACCCGGAGATCGTGACCTGGAGCTCGCTCTTCTACCGCCGGCTGGGGATCACGCACGACGAGTTTCTCGCCGTCGTCGCCGCCGCCGGCTCCGAAGACGAGGTCGCCGCCTGGTTGCGCGAGCGGATCGACGACGCGAAGCTCGCGAAATGGCACGCGCAGCTGCTCGGAACGCGCTTGTGCGACATCCCCGAGGAGCTTCGAGCGCGCGTCCGCGCACGGCATCCGGCCGCGGCGGCGATGCCCGACACCGCGCTGATGATCGACATCTTCGACGCCGACGACGCGCAGCTCACCGGCGCCGGCCCGCGCTAACCGAACAAACGCAGATCACGTCCCGCTGGAGCAGCAGCGTTACGCCGAGCCGATCGACTGCTCGTGGTAGAACACGTTCAACGGGTCCCAGGCGTTTTTCACCGCGACCAGCTTCTTGTAGTTCTGCTTGTAGTACAGCGTCGGCCAGTCGACGAGATCGCTGTCGCAGTAGTTGACGAAGCAGCCGTCGGTGACCGGTCCGTCGGCGACGGGGACGCCGCCGGTGCTCGCGTAGACGGAACGGTAGAAGTTGCGAATCCAGCTGAGGTTCACGTCGTCGTCTTCGGGCGAGGTCCAGTACGTCTGGTACTGCAGCTTGAGGATCGACGAGCGCTGCGCGACCGCGGTCGCGCCGGGCGGAACCGCGTTCACGGCGCCGCCGTACGAGTCGACCTGCAGCAGCGCTTGGGCGTTCTTGTAGCACTGGTCGCTCAACACGCTCCAGATCGCGCCGATCTGGTCGCCCGGGAACGGCTTGGTCATGTAGGCGGACTTGTACTTGCCGCGCTGGTTGGCGCCGGAGCCGTTCAGCGTCTGCGTCGCTTCGATCCACGGCATGCGGCGATACGGCCCGTCGTGCACGATCACGCCGCGGTGCGGCACCGCGAAGACCTGAGGCCCCGGTGCGCCGACGCCCTCCTGCACCGCGGCGAGAAACTTGTCGAGCAGCGAAACGTCCTCGCCGACGTATTGCGTCGTCAGCGCGATCTGGCCGTTCGCAAACGTCGAGAGGTGCAGCAGCGCGAACAGGTCTTCATATCGATCGCCCGGTGCGCTGTGCTGCGCGAAGAATTCGCCGTAGTTCTGAAGCAGCCGCGTGAACTGCGCCTGCGTGAACCCCGCCCAGTTCCACGCGACACTGCTGAGGTACGCGGTCTTCGGGGCTCGCGGCAGCTGCGGCGAGAACCAGTAGCGCGTCACGATACCAAAGTTTCCGCCGCCGCCACCCGTATGAGCCCAGAGCAGCTCGCTTTTCGCTCCATCCTCGTCGTCGCGGCGCGCGCGCACGAGCGAGGCCTTCCGGTTCGCGTCGACGCAGACGACTTCGACCGCCACAAGATGATCGACCGTGAGGCCGTGCTTGCGCGAGAGCAAGCCGTACCCGCCGCCGCAGATGTGTCCGCCCGCACCGACGGAGTAGCACGATCCGCCGGGAATCGTCACGCCGTACTCTTTGTAGAGCGCCGTGTAGACGTTCCACAGCGTGCAGCCGCCTTCGACGCAGTACGCGCCGCCCATCGCCTCGTCGCGGTACACCTCGTGCATCGGGCTCAGATCGACGATCACGCCGTAAGGCGGATCGGTGACGAACCCTTCATAACAGTGCCCGCCGCCGCGCACGGTGACGCGCCGGTTCTGGTCGAGCGCTCGCTGCACCGCGGCGCGGACCTGCTCGGAATCGCCGCACAATTGGATCGCATCGGGCCGCCCGACCCAGCGCTGGTTGAACCCTGTTGACAGCGCTTCGTAGCGCGGATCGCCCGGCTTGACGGTCGCGCCGGGAAACTCGGCGCCGGAAACCTCACCCATGAAAACGGCCTCCTCGACTTGCCCGCGAAGCGCGCGGCGCCCGGCTGGGCTACGGGCAGACCGTCGCAGCGACCTGCACGGATCGCGGCGTGAACGCGATAATTCGCGGGAAGAAGCGTCGGGAAGACGATGGTCAAAGTCCTCACGATCGGCGTGTACGGATCCTCGAAAGCGGAGGCCGCGCGGTAGTGGCGCGCGCCGCCGCTGCCGCCAAGCAGCTTTCGCCTGGAGCGATGCGCTGCCGGCGCAAGTTCCTGCGCATCTTTCCGGGCGGCTTTCACGATCCGGACTACGTCGCGCTGGAGCGAGACTACAAGGTGAACGCGCACCGCGCGTGGCGCGACGTGCTCGGCCCGGAACGCTTCGCCGAGTTCCTGCGTGACGGAAAGTACGACGAGGTCGCCGCGCAAGCCGTGCGGATCGAGTCGCGCACGAACCTGCTCTTCTCGTTCGAGAAGATGGCGCTGCGCGACGCGGTCAAGCCGGCCGAGGGCGCGCGCGCGTTCGCGACCGGGCTCTACGAGCTGCTGTACGGCGAGGGAACGCAGGAGCGCAAGTTCGAGCGCTGGTGCGAGGTCGTCGGGGAGCTGCCGCGCCGGCAGACGCGCGTCCTCACCTGGCCGGTCGTGACCGTATTCGGCTTCATCGCCGAGCCAAAGACCCACATGTATCTCAAGCCGACGGTGACGCGCGTCGCCGCGCGCAAGTACGGCTTCGAGTTCCACTACGAGTCACGGCCGCAGTGGCCGGTCTATGCCGACTACCTGGAGCTCGCGGCGGCCGTGCGCCGCGACCAGAACGATCTGCGCCCGCGCGACATGATCGACGTCCAGTCCTTTCTTTGGATTCAAGGTTCGGACGAATACTAGGCGGAAACGCAGGCGCTTCCCGGATACTTGACACTAGTTGTCATGTATCCCGGCGTATCATCGGTGCAACACTCGTTCACACCTGAGGAGCTCGCACCATGACTACTTCAACCGCCGCGCGGAACGGCGCCGCCGTCATCGGGATGGACCTGGCCGCGTACTACACCGGCGATCCGCAGCGCGCGATCGCGTTCTACCGCGACGTCATCGGGATCACGCCGACCGAGATCGACGAGGAAGGGCGCGGCGCCGAGTTCACCCTCCCCGACGGCACGACGTTCGGTGTGTGGCGGCCGGACGAAGGACCGTTCGTCGGCGGCGCGGTGATGTTCGCCGTCGGCGACATCGACGCGGCGATCAAACAGCTCCGCGAGCGCAACGTCGCGATCAGCGATCCGATGACGACGCCGGTCTGCCGGATGGCGTTCTGCCAAGACCCCGACGGAAACCCGATCATCATCCACCAGCGCAACGTGCGCGACTAGAACGGCAGGCGGCGCGGTGCGCGCAGCACCGACTGCGGATTGAGCGTCGCGACCGTCAGCGTGGGGCAGACGCCGTTCGGGCGCGTGTCGGCCAACAAGATCGTCGTCGCCCACGTGGCGACCAGCGGCAGGTTCGACGAGCCGTAGATTCCGGAGTAGCCGGGCGGCGGCGTCGGGACGTACGACGGCGCCGCCCCGCTGACATCGGCGAGCGGCGTCCCGATCTCGCCCTGCGTCAGTTGGTTCGCCGGGTTCGTCTGCCGCACGACGAGCGCCAAAAACGATCCAGGCGATTCGCCGGCCGGAACGGTCACGTACATTGTGCCGGCGTACGTTGACGGTGCCGTCCCGCCGCTCGGCGGAAACAGCAGCAGGGCTGGCACGCAGCCCGTCAGATCGGGTTGCGGCGGCGGCTGCGGCGGTTCGTCGGTCGGCGCGGGCGTCGCCGGACATGAGGTCGGATCGCTCGGATCGCCATAGCACGCGCTCGGATCGCCCCAGTTGATCCCGCATCCGGCACACGCCAACGACGAAACAACGAGCGCAACGAAGACGACCCATCGCACCATGCCCCAGCCCCCGCATCACGACGACGCAAAGCAAATCAGTTGTGCTACGACGGTAGCGAGCGTTGCTGGCAGCCCACTTCGGGCGCGCTGGGATTTTCCGAAGAGCGTTCTTTTAATTGCTTTCGTCGGTGAACTTCGCGTACCAGTGAGTGCCGTCGCAGAACGGCTTGTTCTTCGAATGGCCGCAGCGGCACAGCGCGTAGTGCTCGCGCGAGGCGCCTTCGTTGAACGTCTCGCCACGGAGCTCGATCCCGCCCTGCACGTGGTACGGTCCGTCTTTCGAGACGTAGATCTGCGGTGCGCGCGTTTGGTCGTGGTACTCGACGCCGTTGCGCGTGCAGCTCAGCGCGCCGGACGGACAGGCAAGCACGATGTCGATCATCTCCTGCGCGCTCGCAGCGTTCGGGTCGATCCACGGCTCCTGCCCGTTCTTGAACACGGCCGGAAGATGGTCGCTGCAGTTGCCGGCATGGCAGCACGTCCCGCGGTTGTCGCGCAGCGTCACCTCGCGCCCGGCGTACTCGTCGATCCGGTCGGGAGTGCGCTCGGGCGATTTCGCGCTGCTGAAGCCGGCGTGCACGTGCGAGCCGTCGCAGAAGGGCTTCATCCGCGAGTGTCCGCAGCGGCACAGCGCCATCTCGGTCCGCACCGGGAGCGTCTCGCCCTTCGAATTGGTCAGCAGCGGCACGTTCGAGACGAGATACGGCCCGTTGTGCTCGGGCGCGATCGCGATGCCGGCAGATCGTTCGAGCGCCTCGATCTCCGCGGCGATCCCGTCATACCCGGCGCGCGAGAGCGCGCCGATCCGCGCGCCGACGTCCTGCAGCGCAGCGGCCGCCTCTTCGATCTCGGGCGGCACCTCGAAGTGCGTGCGGATGAAGGCGGCCTTGCGCGCCATCTCGCCGAGCCGCTCCGCGAAGAAGATCCACGCCGACTCCTTGTGCGGGAGCAGATGGACGTCGCGGTTGAAGCCGAACCCGGGCCCGGCGGTTCGGCCGGGATACGCTTCGCCGGCCGGCATCTTCGTGAGCGCCTCGCCGAGCGGGCGCAAGACCGAGGCCATCATGCGCATCGTCCCGCGCGAGAGGATCTCCAGCTCCTGCTCCGACTCGTCGGTGTGCGCGAAGAAGCGCAGCAGCATCAGCAGCATCGTGTCGTAGGCGACGTTGTAGAGGTCGGCGACGTTGTGCGTGAGCTCGTCGCCGATCAGCGCGCCGCCGCTGCCCTCGCCGTAGAAGTGGGTCATCGGGTTGGCGATCACCGGCCGCACCGGCTCGAACGGCGTTCCGCCGGCCCGAGCGCGCTCGAGCTCGTGCTCGTACTCGACGCGAATCGCGTCGAAGACGCAGAAGTGCGCGTCGGGATGGTCGGCGGTCGGCGCTTCGCCTTGCCGCACGATCATCTCGATCGCGCGCAGCGCGGAGTCGCGGTCGACGACTGCGGTCAGCGAGCCGTCGAGGTCGACGTAGCGCGCGTTCGCCTGCGCTTGCGGCGGCCCGATGAACAGCACGTCCTCCGGGATCGCTTGAAAACCGGTGCCGATCTTGTGATAGAACTCGCCGACGGTGTCGAAGTCGACCGGGAACGGCTCGACCGCGCAGTGCGTCGGCATCACCTTCTCGGAGACGGTGCGCGGCACCACGACGCGCGCGCGGATCTCGTCGTACGGCGCGCGGCGCTCGGGCCCCAGGACGCCCTCTTCCGGCATCTCGTAGCACACGAACCGCTCGATCAGCTCGTGCGAGAAGGGCTCCAGCGAGAGCGGGATGCGGAACGGAAACGCGTCGGGCGCGAGCGGAAAGTTCGTGCGCCGGAAGTGCGGTGCGCCGCCGACCGCGGTCAGCATGTTCGCGACCTGCGCGAGGTGCAGCATCTCCTCGATCGCGACGCCGGAGAGCTTCCGCTTCCAGCGGCGCACCGTCTCGGCCTGAGGTTCGGTGAGCCTGCCTTCGCACACGTCGCTCTTCAGCGAGTGCGCCGCGAACAGGTACACGCACGCGAGCCCGTGCTCCAGCTCCGAGGCTTGCGAGAGCAAATAGATCAGCTCTTCGCGTGAGGTGACGGGGGCGATGTGCGAGCGGTCGAGCTCGATCGTCTGCTGCTCGGTAGCCATGGCCCGACGATGATAGCACCAAGCGAAAGCCCCGCGCGAGCGCGGGGCTTGTCTTGTTCGATCAGCAGTAGCCGTGGCAGCCTGGATCGCCCGGCGGCGGCGTCGCGGAACCCGCGGCCGCCGGTCGTGCGACGTGCCAGTGCCCGCCGAAGTCCGGGATGCCGTCGCCGTTCGTCTGATCCGGCCCGCTGTCGCCGGCGTACATGTAGAGCGGATGACCTTGGTACGCCCATTGCTGGCCGGCGCCGTCAGAGCGCGTGATCACCGTCATGTTGTCGGAGCCGACCGAACCGGCCTGCGCCGCGAAAATCGGCCAGATGCCGAGGCATCCGCCCGTGCACGTTCCGCCGGTCGCGGTGTCGACGTCCAAGAAGTACAGCGTGCGGTGCGAGCTGGGATTCACCCACGCGTTGCTGCCCCCGGCCGCTTCCGAGAGCGGGAGATTTCCTTGCGCCGCCGGCGTCTGCGTCGGACCAGGTATAGGATTGGTTCCGCCTCCCGTGCTGCCGCCGCCGCCGCAGCCGGCCACGAGAACGGCCGCCGCAAACAGCAATGCGGCGAGTCGCTTCTTCATGTTTCGAACCCTCCTCAGGTGCACCGAGCCTAAGCAGGAAACATGAAGCAACTCTGAGCCAAAGATGAAGCAAGTCTAAAACGACGCGCTCCCCAACGGTGAACCCGCTAGTGCGGCATCTCTTCGTCGTCCAAGCCGAAGTAGTGGCCGAGCTCGTGGATCACCGTCTCGCGCACTTCGTGCACCGCTTCGTCGCGCGTGCGCGCGACGCGGTTGATCGGCCCGCGAAAGATTGCGATCTCGTCCGGAAGAAACGGCTCGTCGTCGTACGAGCGCTCGGTGAGCGCGACGCCGCGGTAGATGCCGAGCAGCTCGGAGTCGTCGTCGTCTTCGAGGCTGTCCAGGTCGTCGGCGCTCGGCTCCTCTTCGACCGAGACGACCACGTTCTCGACCATGTCGGCGAACCGTTTCGGCAACGACGCCAGCGCTTCGCTCACCACCCGCTCGAACTCGGCGCGCGACAGCTCTCCGCGACCCATCGGCCCCGCCTTCTGCTCCCGCCGAGCCGCTCCCGCAAACGGGGCGCGTGCCGCCGGCGGAGAAGCGTTCCGCCGTCTGCAGGGCCACATTCGAGGAGAGCATGAGCAAGGTTCGAGTTCTGATCGGCACGCGCAAGGGCGCGTTCATCGCCACGGCCGACGGCAAGCGTGACGGCTGGCGCATCGACGGCCCGCACTTCGCGGGCTGGGAGATCTACCACCTCAAAGGCTCGCCGGCCGACCCGAACCGGCTCTACGCTTCGCAGAGCAGCGGATGGTTCGGGCAGGTGATCCAGCGCTCCGACGACGGCGGCGCCACCTGGTCGCCGGTCGGCAACGAGTTCACGTACGCCGGCGTGCCGGGGACGCACCAGTGGTACGACGGCACGCCGCGGCCGTGGGAGTTCAAGCGCGTCTGGCATCTGGAGCCCTCGCACGGCGATCCGGACGACGTCTACGCCGGCGTCGAAGACGCCGCGCTGTTCCGCTCGACCGACGGCGGCACGAGCTGGACCGAGCTGCGCGGCCTGCGCGAGCACGGTTCGGGTCCGCAATGGCAGCCGGGTGCCGGCGGAATGTGCTTGCACACGATCCTGCTCGACCCGCGCCAGAACGGACGCATCTTCGTCGCGATCTCGGCCGCCGGAGCGTTCCGCAGCGACGACGCCGGCGCGACGTGGCGGCCGGTCAACCGCGGGCTGCGCTCGGCGCAGCTTCCCGACGAGGACGCCGAAGTCGGGCACTGCGTGCACCGCATCGCGCGCCATCCCTCGCGCCCCGACGTGCTCTTCATGCAGAAGCACTGGGACGTGATGCGCAGCGACGACGCGGGCGAGTCGTGGCGCGAGGTCAGCGGAAACTTGCCGAGCGACTTCGGCTTTCCGATCGACGTGCACGCGCACGAGCCCGAGACGATCTACGTGGTGCCGATCAAGAGCGACTCCGAGCACTTCGTCCCCGACGCGAAGCTGCGCGTCTACCGCAGCCGGACCGGCGGCGAGGAGTGGGAAGCGCTCAGCGACGGGTTGCCGCAGCGCGACTGCTACGTGAACGTGCTGCGCGACGCGATGGCCGTCGACTCGCTCGACCCGTGCGGCGTGTACTTCGGCACGACCGGCGGCCAGGTGTACGCCTCGGCCAACGCGGGCGATGCGTGGACGGCGATCGCGCGCGATCTCCCGGCCGTGCTTTCGGTCGAAGCACAAACGCTGCCGTGACGGAGTCACCGTCGTGGTGATCCGCGTCGTCTTGCCGGCGCATCTCAAAACGCTCGCGCAAGCGAACGGCGAGGTGCAGCTCGAGGCCGGCGAACGCCCCACGCAACGCACCGTCCTCGACGCGCTCGAGGCGCGCTACCCGGTGCTGCGCGGAACGATTCGCGACCACCACACGCAGCGGCGGCGCCCGTTCGTGCGGTTCTTCGCCTGCGCGCACGACCTCTCGCACGAGCTTCCCGATGCGCCGCTCCCCGACGCCGTCGCCACCGGCGCCGAACCGTACTTGATCGTCGGCGCGATGGCGGGCGGCTGACGCCTGCCGCTACGTCAGGGCGAGGATGAAGGGCGCGGTGACGGCGGCTGGATCGCCGGCGGAAAGATGTTCGTTCCGGGCGGGAAGATGACGCTGAAGAGCGAGCGCGCCTGCTTGTACCCGGCGGGAACTTGGAAGCTCGTGAGCGGCGGAACCGTGCGCGTGAGGTCGTCGACCGCGTAGTTCAGCTTCGCGCTGAACGGCAACGTGCCCGGCTCCAGCGAGACGTCGAGCGTGATCGGAAAGGCCGCGAACTCGTCGGCGAGCTGCGTGCTCGCGGTGACGTGCGAGCTCGCCTGATCGCCTTTCTTGCGCACCTGCAGATCGAAGGCGAGCCCCGTCGTCGGGAGACCGGCGGTGGTCGTGTGGCCAGTGAGCTTCAGCGAGACGTCGAGGACCTCGAGCTGCGCGAACGGCGATGTGCCGCGCCGCGCCGGGCCCGGCGTCGCCGTCGGCCGTGCGCTCGCGCGCGGCGTCGGCGACGCGCTCCCGCCCAAACGTGGGAGAAATGGCTGCGTGCGGTACAGCTTCGTCGCGGTGCTCCACACCGTGAGCGTGTTGGCACGGCGGTCGATGACGACGGTCGCGGTGAGCGGCGGGAGCGGAAACGCGTCGCTCTTCACCGACAGCACGTCGACGCGCGTCAAGCTGGTGCGCTGCGCGAGCCCGAGCCGTACCTCGCCGGCGTACGTCGTCCCCTGCGCGAGGACGGTCACGTTCGCGTGCGCGTGCGCCGAAAAGGCGATCGGCGTCGCGGCCGGTGACGGCGCGGGCGTCGCCGTTTGCGCGCCGGCCGTGCCGGCGCCGAGCGCAGCGGAGAATAACGCGAGGACCGCGGCGCGCTGGACGAGCCTCATCACCGTGGCTCCGTTGGCCGCGGCTCAGCTCGGGACCTGGGCGGCCGCGCGCGCCAGCAGCAGCTCGCGCTCGCGCGCGTTGCGCGTCAGCGCCGCGGCGCG
This sequence comes from Candidatus Eremiobacterota bacterium, assembly GCA_019235885.1. Lineage (GTDB taxonomy): Bacteria > Vulcanimicrobiota > Vulcanimicrobiia > Vulcanimicrobiales > Vulcanimicrobiaceae > Vulcanimicrobium. The sequence continues at coordinate 32,815 of JAFAKB010000014.1, forward strand.
CTCGAACTCGGCGCGCGCTTCGGCCGAGCGCCCGAGCTTCTCCAGCAGATCGCCGCGCACGCTCGGGAGCAGGTGATACGTCTTGAGCGACGGCTCCGCACGCAGCGCGTCGGCCAGTTCCAGACCGGCCTCGGGACCGAACGCCATTCCGACCGCAACCGCGCGGTTCAGCTCGACGACCGGCGAGGGCGCGAGCTGCGCGAGCGCGTCGTACAGCGCGGCGATGCGCGCCCAGTCGGTCTCGGCGAACGTCTTCGCGCGCGCGTGGCACGCGGCGATCGCCGCCTGCAACGCGTACGGTCCGAGCGCGCCGCCGAGCTGCTCGGCGCGCTCGAGCGCGGCGAGCCCGCGCCGGATCAGCAGCCGGTCCCAGCGCGCGCGGTCTTGGTCCGACAAGCGCACCGGCTCGCCGGTCGGACGGAGCCGCGCGTGCGCGCGCGAAGCTTGAATCTCCATGAGCGCGACGAGCCCGTGCACTTCCGGCTCGCGCGGGACGAGCTGGGCGAGGACGCGGCCGAGGCGCAGCGCGTCCTCGCACAACGCCGGCCGCATCCAGTCCTCGCCGGCCGTCGCCGCGTAGCCCTCGTTGAAGATCAGGTAGAGCACCTCGAGCACGGACGACAGACGCGCGGCGAGCTCCGCCCCCCGCGGCACTTCGAACGGAACGCGCGCTTCGGCCAAGGTTCGTTTCGCGCGCACGATCCGCTGCGCGATCGCCGGCGCGGCGACCAGAAACGCGCGCGCGATCTCCTCCGTCGTCAAGCCGCCGAGCAGCCGCAGCGTCAGCGCGACCCGCGCGTCCTTCGAGAGAACCGGATGGCAGGCGATCAGCATCAATCGCAAGAGATCGTCGCCGACGTCGTCGTCGATGGCAGCCTCGAAATCGGGAGCGCTCAGCTCGTGCGCCACCAGCTCGCGGGCGAGCTCTTCGTGCTTGCGCTCGAGCATCGGGCCGCGACGCAGCAGGTCGATCGCGCGGTGCTTCGCGGTCGCCATCAGCCAAGCGCCGGGGTTGTTCGGTATTCCGGCCTGGGGCCAGCGCTCAAGCGCCGCGACGAGCGCGTCCTGCGCGAGGTCCTCGGCGACGCCGACGTCGCGCACGATGCGCGCGAGGCCGGCGATCAGCTTCGGCGACTCGATCCGCCACACCGCGTCGATCGCGCGGTGCGCGTCGAACTCGATCACAGCGCTCCGGCGCGGTCAGGACTGCGCGTTGCGCACCTTCTCGCGGAACTCGGACTCGTTGCGCAGCGCTTCGTTGTCGGCCGGGATGCCTGCCTCGACGAAGTCCGACACCTCGAAGACTTGGCGGATCTCGATCTCTGAGCCGCCGTCGAACGGCGCGCGCTTGAACCACTCGATCGCTTCTTCTTTCGACTTCGCTTGGATCAGCCAGTAGCCGGCGACGAGCTCTTTGGTTTCGGCGAAGGGGCCGTCCGTGACGGTGCGCTTCTCGCCGTCGAACTTGATCCGCGCGCCCTTCGAGCTCGCGTGCAGCCCGTTTCCGTCGAGCATCACGCCGGCGTTCACCAGTTCCTCGTTGAACCGGCCCATCGCGTTGAGCAGCTCTTCGCTGGGCAACTCGCCGGCTTCAGACTCGGCGCTCGCCTTGACAATCACCATGAATCGCATTGTAGACTCTCCTTCTACCTACGCGTCGAACGAGCATCGGCCGGATCGACATCCGGCGCTCATTGATTGTCCGGCGGTTCGACGAAGGGCGGCGGGTTCGACGAGCAGCCGTCGGGATGACCGACCGGCGGGGTCGTCGGCTGCGGCGGCGCGTCGGTGACGCCGAACTCGAGCGGGTAGAACGAGCCGCCGTCGGTCATCGTGATCGTGGTGGTCGCCCCGGTCGTCTGCGCGGGAAGCTGGTAGCTCGCGATGCGGTACGGCTGCGGGAGGCGCGCGCAGCCCAGCTCCTTCAGCTGGCCGTCGACGAAGAAGCTGCTGCGCACCGGCCCGCCGAGCGGCTTTTCGTAGAGGTAGACGAGCTGCGCCGCGTCGGTCGGGTTGACGAGCGTGAACGTGATGCGGTGGACGACGCCGTAGTCGCCGTAGTCGCGGCCGTCGTCGCTGGGGTCGAGGTTGCGCGGCGTCGTCGCACGGCCGCCGTACTGCGCGCTCGCCGGCGGGCCGCCGGCAGTATAGGTTTCCGCGATCGCTCCGTACCCACGCAGATCGAACGTGCCGTGACGGCGGTGACCGTCGTACGGCAAGCGCGGCGCGCCCAGATACGCCTCCGGACGGCTTCCCGCCGGCGAAGCGACGACCGAGATGCCCACGGCGCCGCCGGCGAGGACATGCACGTCGGCGGTTCCGGCGACGACTTCGCCGTGCAGCAGCAGCGCATGGCGCAGCACGAACGGCCGGCCCGGCACGACGTCGACGACGATTCCCTCGCCGCTCAGCCGTTGCTGCAGGTAGTCGCGCGTGACCGCGTGGCCGACGCTCATCACGTCGAGGTCCGGCCCCGCGCCGGAGTCGGTCAGCTCCACGCGCGACGGCGTCGCCGCGGTGAGCACGACGTCGAGATCGCGCGGTGCGCCGACGTCGGAGTGATAGTAGTAGAGCCGCGCCGGCCGCTCGGCGCTGACGCTTCCGCGAAACACGACGCCCTCGCCGTTCACGTACTCCGGATCGTCGCTCAAGTACAACACCGCCGGCGGTTGCGCAGCGACCGGCACGTTGGTGAGCGCGACGGTCGTAACGCCGCTGACCGGCGCGCTGTCTGCGTCGCCGGTGATCGTCACCGTGACGTTGACCGCGGCGCGCGTCCCCGCCGCGAGCGGAAAGAGCGGCCACGGAACGATCGGCCCGTACACGATCGACGCGCCGGGCCGCAGCGTCGGCCGAATCTGGCGGTTCAGCGCCTTGCGAATTTCCAAGTCGAGGAACGCCGGATCGGCCGCCGGCGAGCCCGTCACGTCGAGCGCGAGGGTGGCCGGAACGACGCCGGCCGGCGGCAGCGGCGCCGCCGGAGCCGGGACCGGAGCCGGCGGCGGCGTCTCGTACGACTGCGCCGCGGCGGCGCTGCCGGCGGAGAGCAGCGCGACGATCAGGAACGCAGCAAAACGCTTGCTCGACTTCTTATGCGGTGGCGACTCCATTCGCGCGCGGCGTTCTGCACGGGCCGCGGATATCCCGGCCTTCAACCGAACGGCGGGTCCTGCAGGCAGTCGCTGAAGGCAGCTCGGCGCTCTGATGGTTGTCTGTGCCAATCGTCGTGATGCCAAACTCAACGTTACTCAGCGCTTGGACTGAGCGAGAAGGTCATCCCAAGAGTCAGGCGGATTCGCGGCGATCAAACGTTGCGAAAAGATCGCCAGCGCCAGCCGGCGACTTCGGGGAGATCGGCGCCGTGTTCACGGATGTAGACGGCGTGCCGTGCCAGCGCTTCGTCGCAATAGGTGCGGGCGGTTTCGGGGGCCCGGAATTCGGTCGCCTCTTCGGCGCGGCGCAACGCCTCGAGCGCGAGATGGTAGCGGCTTACGCGGTTGAGGACGACCATGTCGAACGGCGTCGTCGTCGTTCCTTCTTCGACGTAACCGCGGACGTGAAAGCGGTATGCCATCCGGCGGCGGTAGATCAGCTCGTGCACGGTGCGCGGATAGCCGTGGTACGCGAAGACGACCGGTCGATCGGCCGTGAACAGCGCGGTGAAGCGCAGATCGCTCAGGCCCCGCGGATGCGCGTCCGGCGGCGCCAGCGCAAGCAGATCGATCACGTTGACGACCCGCACGCGCAGCGACGGTGCGAGCTCCCGCAGCAGCTCCGCAGCGGCGAGCGTCTCGAGCGCCATGACGTCGCCGGCACAGGCTAGGACGACGTGCGGATCTTCGTCGTCTGCTGCCCACGCCCAGCGGCTCGCTCCGGCGGCACACTCCGCGCGTGCTTCGTCGACCGCCAGCCATTGCGGCGCCTCTTGCTTCGGCGCGACGACGACGTTGATGCGGTTGGTGCTGGCCAGCACGTGCTCCATGGTGCACAGCAACGTGTTGGCGTCCGGCGGAAAGTAAACGCGCACGGCTTCGGGCTTCTTGTTGAGCACCGTGTTGACGAAACCGGGGCCTTGATGCGAGTAGCCGTTGTGCTCCTGGCGCCACACGTGCGAGGTGAGCAAGAAGTTCAATCCCGAGAGCGGCCTGCGCCACGGCGTCTCGCGCGCCATCTTCAGCCACTTCGCGTACTGCGCGACCATCGAGTCGACGATCGGGACGAACCCCTCGTATGAAGCGAAAATGCCGTGACGGCCGGAGAGCACGTAGCCTTCCATCCAGCCTTCGCAGGTGTGCTCGCTGAGCATCTCCATCACGCGCCCGTCGGGTGCGAGCGACTCGTCGGTCGCGACGCGTGACAATCCCCACGCCCGCGCGGTGACCGCGAAGACGCCGTCGAGCCTGTTCGACGCCGTCTCGTCCGGCGAGAAGAGCCGGAAGTTGGCGTTGTGCGCGTTCGCGCGGAAGACGTCGGCGAGCCAGCCGCCGAGCCGGTGCGTCGCGGAATCGGTGACCGTTCCCGGCAGCGCGCAGACGTCGGCGTGCGGCTCGAGCGGCGGCAAGATCAGCGGAATGCGCCGTGTGCCGCCGTTGGCCCGCGTGCTGCGCCCGATCGAACGAGGATGCGGTGGCAGACATTCGAGGACGTCGTACGCAGGCCGGCCCGCTTCGTCGAACAGCTCGTCGGGGCGGTACGAACGCAACCAGCGCTCGACCGCGAGGCAGTGCTCCGCGTTGCCGGCCGGGTCCGAGATCGGGATCCCGTGCGAACGCGGCGTGTCGACGATCTGTTTGCCGTCGAGCGCACGCGGCCCGGTCATTCCTTTCGGCGAGCGCAGCACCAAAACGGGCGGTGCCGGGATAGCCGCGCAGCGCTGCGCCGCGGCGCGGCGCTCCACCAAGCGGTCATGCGCGGCGTCGAACGCGCGCCATACGGCGGCGTGCAGCTCGTCGGCGCGTTCGTGCTCGTCGACGCGAACGACGAACGGCTCGTACCCGAGCCCGCAAAGATAGGCGCGCAGCGCGTCGTCGGGCACGCGCGCCAAGACCGCCGGACCGGAAAGCTTGTAGCCGTTCAAATGGAGAATCGGCAGCACGGCGCCCGCCGTCGCCGGATCGACGAAGACGTGCGAGAGCCAAGACGCGGCGAGCGGACCCGTCTCGGCTTCGCCGTCACCGATCACGCACGCGACGAGCAGCTCCGGATCGTCGAGCGCGGCGCCGTACGCGTGCGAGAGCGCGTAACCGAGCTCGCCCCCTTCATGCAGCGCGCCCGGCGTGTGCGCGGTGAGATGGCTCGGCAACCCGCCGGGCCAGGAGAACTCGCGCGCGAGCGTCTGCGCACCGTCCTCGTCGCGCGCGAACCGCGGGTCGAGCTCGCCGAGCGTCCCTTCGAGGAACAGGTTCGCATAGATCGCCGGCGCCCCGTGACCGGGGCCGACGATCAGCAGCGCGTCGAGCTCGCGGTCGCGCACCAGCCGGTTGAGATGCGCGTAGATCAAGTTCAGCCCCGGTTGCGTACCCCAATGGCCGAGGACGCGCGTCTTGCAATCGGATGCTTCGAGCGGCCGCCGCAGCAGCACGTTGTCGCGCAAGTAGAGCTGCGCGGCACCGAGATAGTTCGCCGTCCGCCAATACCGGTCGAGCGCGGCAAGCTGCTCGGAGCCGGTGAGGCGCGCGGATTCGCTCGTCGCGGTTCCCATGGCACTACCGTACGGCCGCCCTGCGAACGGCCTGCGAAGGCGCCGTTCACACGGCGTTCCGCACTCAGCTCGAGCCGAACGCAGCGCGCGCGAGCTGCCAGCCTTCGCGCGCCTCGACGACGTAGACCGCGACGCGAGAGCGGCTCTCAGAGATTCGGCCTTCGCCGGCGAGCGCAGCGTTGTGCGCCTCGTCGATCAGCGCGCCCGCGGCCGCCGCACCCTGCGCGCCGGCGGTGCGAACGCTCGCCGCGCGTTCGCCGATTCCGCCGGTGAACGCGATCAGATCAACGCCGCCCAGCACGCCGGTCATCGCGCCGATCCCGGCGCGCAGCCGCCACCCCAGCACGTCGAGCGCGAGCCGCGCGTCGCGGTCCTCGCCCGCGGCGAGCAGCTCGCGCACGTCGCCGCTGCGCGCCGAGATCCCGAGCAGTCCGGATCGACGTTCCAGCATCTCCTCCAACTCGCCGGCGGTCATCCCGCCGCGCAGGAGGTGCAAGATCAGACCCGGATCGACCGAGCCGCTGCGCGTCGCCATCGGCAACCCTTCGAGCGGGGTGTAGCCCATGGTCGTGTCGACGCTCGCGCCGCCGCGGATCGCGCACAGCGACGAGCCGCCGCCCAGATGCGCCGTCACGACGCGCGCGTGCGAGAGATCGATCCCGGCCAGCGCGCAAGCGCGATGCGCGGCGTACTCGTGGCTCAAACCGTGGTAGCCGAGACGGCGCAGGCCGGCGCGGGTGAGCTCGCGCGGGAGCGCGTACGTCGTCGCTGCTTCGGGCATCGTGCGGTGGAACGCTCCGTCGGCGACGGCGAGCTGCCGCAACCGCGGACGCAGGCGGCGCAGGACGGCGACGGCGCGCAACGCGCGCGGGTCGTGAAGCGGCGCCTCGCCGGCGGCGCCGGCGAGCTGCGCCGCGGCGTCGCCGACGAGCTCCAGCACCGGCGGCGAACCGTCGGGAAGCCGCACGAAGCGGTGCGCGATAACGTCGACGTCTTCGCGCAACATCGCCTCTAGTGCCGCGTCCGTCTCGGTGCTCTGCAACGCGCATCCAGGCGCCGGCGGTTCGGCGAGCGGGGCCAGCGGCGCGGAGAGATCGTACCGCTCGAGCTTCAGGCTGGTCGAGCCGGCGTTGACGGTGAGAACGCGCAGCGTTTGGGCGCTCAGCGCGGTTCGCCGCGCGGCAGCTCGCCCAGCAGCGCCTCGACGCGCTCCAGCGCGCCGAGCACCGTCCCGAGCCGTTCCGGCGTCGGTTCGAGCACGCCGTCGCGGAACGCTTCGACGTTCGCGACCGCGACCGCGAGCTCGTTGCGAATCTCGTGCACGAGGCTGCTCACGAGGGCACGACCATCTTGTAGCCGACGCCGAACACCGTGATGATGTAGCGCGGGCTGCCGGAATCCGGTTCGATCCGCGCGCGCAGGTTCGCGATGTGGCGGTCCAGCGTGCGGTCGAAGACGTCGCCGTCGGCGCTGACGTGTTCGAGAAGCTGGTCGCGCGTGAGCGTCTGCCCGACGTGCGCGGCGAGGACGTCGAGAATTTTGAACTGCGTCGGCGTGAGCGTGACCAGTTTGCCTTCGACGCGCACTTCGTGCGCGACCGGATCGATCGCGATCCCGCCGACGCGGCGTTCGCGCGAAACCGCCGAGCCGTCGCGCTGCTCGGTGCGGCGCAGCACGCTCTTCACGCGCGCGACGACCTCGCGCGGGCTGAACGGCTTGCCGACGTAGTCGTCGGCGCCGAGCTCGAGGCCGACGACCCGGTCCACCTCGTCGACGCGGCCGGTCAGCATGATGATCGGAACGTCGCGGACCGCGCGCATCCGGCGCAGCACCTCGGTTCCCGGTAACCCCGGCAAGTTGATGTCGAGCAGGACGAGGTCCGGACGGTGCTGCTCGAAGCGCTCGAGCGCGGTCGGCCCGTCGTTCGCGCGCACGACGGTAAAGCCGTCGTCGTGAAGATAGCTCTCCAGCACGTCGACCAACGCCGGCTCGTCGTCGACGAGCAACACGGTGCGCGCGGCGCTCGTGGTCACCATCACCGCTTCCCCACGGCGGGGCTGGGGTTCCTGTGCGCCTCGCTTCAGCCGCGGCCTCCTTCACGTGCGCCCGTGAACGACTCGCGAAGAACTCCGAGCCGGACCTTCACGAGCCCGTCACACGGAGTTGGCATGCTCTCCGCAAATGACACCCGTGTTCCGGCACATCACCGTCCCCGTCGACGGCTCGACGAGCTCGCAGCGTGGCGTCACGTTCGCGATCGAGCTGGCCCGCGACGGCGGCCGGCTCTCGTTCTGCAGCGTCGTCGACGCAGCGGCCGTCCTGGCGCCCGCGGCTCACGGCGTCGCGGTCGATCCCGGCCCGCTGCTCGAAGTCCTTGACGAGGACGCGGCGATCTTCTGCGGCAACGCCCATGACGATGCCGCGGCGCACGGGCTGGAGTCGGACTGCCGGGTGCTGCACGGCTCGTGCATCGCCGAGATCGACGAGTTCGCCGGGTGCAACGGGTCCGATGCGATCGTCGTCGGAACCCACGGCCGGACCGGGCTTTCGCGCGCGATCTTGGGAAGCATCGCCGAAGGACTGATCCGGCGCGCCGATCTTCCGGTCGTCTCGGTTCACGAGGACGACGAGATGCGAACGGGACCGATCGCCGTCGCGATCGACGACTCGCCGGCGGCGCAGGCCGCACTCGAGGTTGCGATCGGCATGGCCGGCGCGCGCGCGATGGCGCTGCAGCTGATCCACGTCTTCGACGGTGCGCCGAACTCCCTGCCCATCAACACAGTGCTCGAGGCCGCGACCAAGTACGCGCGCGCGTGCGGCGTCGCCGCCGAGCTGGCCGTGCACGAAGGCCTTCCGGCCGGCGAGCTTCTGCGCGCCATCGACGCGCACGAGTGCTGCATGATCGTCATGGGCACGCACGGGCGCTCGGCGATCGGGCGCCTCGTCCTCGGCAGCGTCGCGGCCGCGGTCGTCGAGCGCGCGCGCATCCCGGTCGTCACGGTGCGGTGCGCGTAGTGAAGAAAACGGTAACCGCCGTCGCTCTGCTGCTTTCGCTCTCTTCTCTTCCCGCTCTCATCCTCGGCGCCCCGGGCGCGACGCGCGCTGCCGCGTCGCGCGCCGATGCCGGGGCAGTCGTGCGCGGGCGGTATCTCGTGTTGATCGGAAACTGCAACGACTGCCACACGCCGGGCTGGCGCGACTCCGACGGGACGCTGCCGCAGTCGCAGTGGCTCACCGGTAACCGCATCGGCTTTCGCGGCGCGTGGGGGACAAGCTACCCGGCGAACCTGCGGCTCGAGTTTCAGATGCTAGGCGAAGACCAGTGGGCGATCGCGATCCGCACCCGCGGCGGGCACCCGCCGATGCCCTGGCACGACTTGCGCGTGCTCACGCCCGCCGATCGGCACGCAATCTATGCGTTCATCAAGAGTCTCGGGGGTGCCGGCGTACCAGCGCCAGCGGCGCTCCCGCCTTGGCGCGAGCCCGCGACGCCGTATATCGAGACGCGCCCGCGCAATCCGTCCTCGGCGAGTTGACGACGACGATTATGGTGAGCTCCTGGGCGCAGGAACGGGCTGTTGGACGCGGACGGTCATGACCGGCAACGGCGCGTCGCGAATCAACCCTTCGGCGACGCTGCCGTAGACGAAGCGGCCGAGCGCGTTGCGGCCGTGCGTTCCGACCGCGACGAAGCGCGCGTGGACCCGAGCCGCGACGGCGAGCGTCTCCGCGACGGGATCGCCTTCGCACATCTGGCTCGTGAACGGGACGTTCTCGACGCGCACGCGGTCGGCGATTCCCACGAGCTGGTCGGACGTCTGGGCCATCGCGCGGCGCCGAGCGATCGGTGGATCGTAGCCCGGATACTCACCGATCCGGTCCAGATCGTAGTCGTCGAAAACGTGCACGAGATGCAAGGCGCACTGCTCCGAGCGCGCCAGCGACAGCGCCGTGCGCAGGGCCGCGAGCGACGGCTTCGATACGTCGACCGCCACGACGATCGGGCCTAGCGCCGCAACCGTGGCATCGGCGCGCACGGTGAACACGGGCACGTGCGCGCTGCGGACCATGGCGCTCGCGACGCTGCCCAGCATGACGCGCGCCGCGCCGCGGCGGCCGTGCGTGCCGACGACGATCGCGTCGGCGCCGTTGCGCTCCGCGAACTCGCGGAGTGCGTCGGGCGCGCTCCCCTCCATGATCGAGCTGCTCGCGTCGACGCCGTGGGCGGCGGCGCGGGCCGTGGCCTCGAGGCAGAACCCACCGGCCTCCTCCTTCAGCGCGGCGAGCATCCCGCCGACGTCGATCGGCGCGCCTCCCGCGGCGTGGGCATACGCCGGCACGGGGTCGACCACGGTGCAGAACGAGATGCGGGCGGCTTCGCGCGCAGCGAGGGTCAGCGCGAACGCGGTGGCTCGCCGCGAAGGCGCCGACCCGTCGACCGCGACGACGACGTGCTTCAAGGTCCCCATGCCTGCACGCTAGCGCGCCGGTGCGAACGGCCCGTGAACGAGACGTGAAGGCATCGCCGCCGAGCTCGTGTCGAACGGCATCGTCCCTCTGGGCGGGATCTCGACCGTCGGCTCCATCATGTCGACGAGGCGGCGTTCCGTGTACGGATGGCCGGAGTCGTGCACTACGCCAAGCATCTCGCGGTTGTGCTCCAGCGTCTCGAGGATCATTCGCCGCACGCCGCGTTCGGAGAGCGCGCGCACGACACGGTCATCTCCTTCGGCGGCGGGGCGGATGCGGATCGCGTACTCGGAGGTTGCGGCCGAACCGGTCATGAGCCGAGCCTGGCACGCGAACGTGAACGGCTCGCGAAGAAGCCCTTCACGCGACGATCACACCGGCCCGGGATGCTACGCGTATGGACGTGTTCTCGCGCATGCTCGTCGCCGTGGACGGCTCCGGTCCTTCGGACGCCGCCGTCCGGCTGTCGCTTCAGATCGGCAGCGGCCCGGAAGGCGCGCTGCGCTTCGTCTCGGTCTTCGACCCGCACGATGTGGGGGCGCTCGCCGCTGCGCAGCAGGCATGCCGGGATGCGTTGGATGACGCGTGCAGGTCGGCGCGCGAGGGTTCGGCCGGCGCGAGCGCAACGATGCGCACCGGGAATCCGGTCGACGAGATCCTCGCCGAAGCCGACGGCTGGAACGCCACCTGCGTCGTCGTCGGAACGCACGCGCGCAGCGGATTGCCGCACGCGTTCTTCGGAAGCTGCGCCGAGGGCGTGTTGCGCTACAGCGCCCGGCCGGTGCTCGTGGCGCGCGACGGAGTGGCCCCGCGATCCGGGACGTTCGAGCGCGTGCTCTGCGCGTACGACGGTTCGGCCGCCGCGCGCCGCGCGTTCGAAGCCGTCGCCGCGTTCGCCGCCGCGCGCCGCATCGAGGTGCATCTGCTCTCGGTCGTTCAGCTCGATAATCTGTACGCGACCGGGTACGAGCGCGACGGCTTCGATCCCGACGGTTCGATTCGCAGTATCTACGACGAGGCGCGGCGCGCGCTCAAGGTGCTCGCGGCGGGTCCTGCGTCGAGCGGTGTTTGCGTCGCGCTGCACGTCGGCGGCGGCGCCGACGTAGCGGCAGTGATCGGCGCCAGCGCGGCCGCGTACCGCTGCGGGCTGATCGCGATGGGAACCCACGGGCGCCGCGGGATCACGCGAGCTCTTCTCGGCAGCACCGCGGAAAGCGTCATTCGCGGCGGAGCCGCGCCGGTGCTGGCGCTGCACGAGCGTGTCGCTGTGCCGATGCCCAGCCTCGTTCCTGATGTGAAGAACGCAGCCTTCACGGAGCTGTCCCAGCGATGACTACCTTGAGCGATCGCGCCGGGAGCGTGACGTCGCGCCCGATCAGCTCTGCGCGACCAGGACCGGCTTGAAGTCGTAGAGTCTTGCTCCGGTCCGCGCGAACGTGGTGAGGCGCTGCATGTGTGCGCGTGCTTCGTTTCCGTCGCCGACGATGACGACGATCGCGGCCGACGAGCGCGCGATTCCGACCGCGTTGAGCCGCACCGGCACGATCCCTTCCACGGGGTGCCGAAGCGTGAAGTGCAGGGCCGCGTCTTGCGGATCGTACAGTGTTCGACGGTTCCAATGGAACATGAACCGTTCGTCGCCGGCGAACCGTCTGAATACCGAAAAGGCGCCCGTTTCGCCGCGCGCCATCTGCATGCGCAACGCGCCGCACGCGAACGCCGCGAGATCGTCCCAGTCGTCGAAGCGGCTCCCTACGGACGGGTCGGCGAAGGTCCAGTCGACGATCGACCTCCCGGACGCGCTCGCGCCGGAGCGGATCCCCAGCAGGCGGCGCCACGTCTCGGTGGAGGCAAGAGTCGCGAGTCCGCCGTCGAGCACGGCGAGCGCGCATGCGTCCGCGCCGAGCATCAGCGCGTCGAGGGCTTCACGCTGCTCGGCGCAGGTGCGCCCGCTCGGGGGCTCGAGGAGCGCGAGAAGAAACGTCCGCTCCGTTTCGGTCATCCGGAATACGTCGGCGATCGCGTTGGCGAAGCGAGGTGAGACGTGGTGCGCCGTGCCCAGCTCGAAGGCGGTGTACCAGCCGACCGAGACGTCGGCCAGCTCCGCCACTTCCTCGCGTCGCAAACCGCGCACGCGTCGCAGACCGCGCGACGGTAGCCCGACGTCTCCGGGCCTCAGGCGGCTACGGCACGCGCGCAGAAAACGGCCCAGCTCCTCACGTCTCCAATCATCGTGCGCCGATTCGGGGCTGCACCGCGAACCGTCGAGATCGAGTTCCCACGCCATGCCGGAAGCGTAGGAGCTAGGTGAGAACGCGCTGCGAACGCCCGGTGCACGACGGCTCCGTCCGCGTTCACGGGCGGCGGGCGAGCGACCGCCCGCCGCAGCGCCTTCGGACTAGTTGTAGAATACCGGCTGGTAATCGTACGGGTAGAGCGGGTAGTCCCAGCCGATGCTGTCGTCCCGAACGGCATCGCGGGAGCGCCGGAACACGATGCCGCCCATCCGGCCCATCGTCGTGTCGACCGGCGAGGTCCAGTCCTCGGAAACCTCGGCCAGCACCGCCGACTGACCCGCTGCCATCGTAAAGCCCGCCTGCCGCGCAAACTCCTCGTGCTCGTCGGCCTTGACCACGTCCGCCGTGCCGCCGATCAGCGCGCCCGTCGCGGCACCGACCCCGGCACCGGCCGCAGCGGTCGCGCCGGCGGCCGCGGCGGTCGCGCCGGCGGCAGCGCCGACGGGCCCCGCGAGCGCGCCGAGCAGCGCGCCGAGCCCGATGCCGGCCGCGGTCCGCAGCCCCGGATATGTCTCCTTCGTCGCCACGTCGATCAAACCGTACTTGTCCCGATGGATGACGGCCGCGCCGTGAACGGTGATGTCGCCTCGGTCGTTGAGCTTCCACAGCTCATGGAGCCCGTCGAACGCCTTTGCGTCGGACTCGAACGTGATCGCGATGTAGTTTTCCATTGTCCTTTCCCTCGGGTGAAACCGATGCGCCGATCATACGCGGCTCGCGGGCGCGGTTCCATCTAGTGACAGTGGATGGAAGCGCGAGCGTGCGCGTGAGAGACTGGTGGCGGAGGCACTGGCCTCTTGGAAACCACGAAGGGAGAATACCGTGAGCACCGTGATCGACGACCGGCTGCAGCATGCGCGCGCGCAAGCCCAGCAGCCCCACGAGAAGCTCGAGGCCGCTCGCCACAAGACGGTCGAACAGATGCGCGCCGACCTGTCCGCCGCCAGCACCAAGGCCCACGAGCTCAGCACGTCGGTAAGAGCGATGGCGGAAGCCGACCGAACCGAAGCCAAGGACAAGCTCCTTGCGGCGGCCGACTCGCTGCGGGACGCCGCCGAGACCGCGCGGACGGCCGCGGACGAGAAGCGCGAGGAAACGAAAGCAGGCGCCCAGGCAGCGCTCGGCAAGGCACGCGAAGCGCTGCACAAACTGAGCGAGACGATTGCCGCCCAGCGCCGCGAGGCGAAGGCGGAGAAGGTCTAGCCGGGTGAACGCGATGCTAGAAACGATCTCGAGCCGCTGGTGGCTCATGCTCGTGCGCGGGATCGCCGGGGTCCTGTTCGCGATCGCGGCGGTGATATGGCCGCAGATCACGCTGCCCGTGCTGACCACGCTGTTCGGCGTCTATGCCCTCGTCGACGGCGTGTTCGCCCTAGCTGCTGCGACCAGTCCGTTGGCAGCCGGCCGCTGGTGGGCGCTGCTGATCGAAGGGATCCTCGGCATCGTCGTCGCGTTCCTCGTCTTCACGGAACCGGCGATGAGCCAAGCGGCGTTCGTCATCGCCGTCGGCCTCTGGTCGCTGTTCACCGGAGTCCTCGAGATCATCGCCGGGATCCAGCTGCGCGACATCGTCGAGAACGAGTGGATGTACGTGGTCGCCGGGATCGTTTCGATCCTGTTCGGCGTCCTGGTGCTGCGGTACCCGGTAGCAGGGGCGATCGGCGTGGTGTGGCTCTTCGCCGGCTATGCCTTCATCTTCGGAGTGCTCGCAATCGCGTTGAGCTATCGGCTGCAGCAGTTGCACAGCAAACTGCAACAAGCTCACCCCGCGTAGCTCAAGCTTCGGCGACGGACGGCGCTCAGCGTCCCGGCGAAAGCCGGGACGCCTCAGCGTGGTCCGGAGAGACCTACCGCTTGCGGCGACGAGCGCGAACCGGCGCCGGCGGATCGGGCGCGCGCAGCGCGGCTTCTGCTTGTTGCGCCGCGACCAGCCCGTCGAAAGCGTCGCGCCGGTCGCGCACACGTTTTGTCATCGGTTCCGACCGGGTGGCGTGCGGCATCACGCTCACCACGATCACCTGCTGGTGTAGGTCGACCGCGTAGTAGAGCCGATCGCCGCCGGAGATCTCGTACTCCCAAAAGGGCTTGTTGTGCTTGCCCTTCAGCGGGAATTGCCGCGTCCCGTAGACGTCGAGCGGGTGCTCTGAGAGCCGCTCGTATACGCCCTTCATCGCCTTCGGCAACTTCCGAACGAAGGTGTCCCACTCGCCCTTCGCTGCGGCCGACGACGCGACGAGACGGTATCGTCCGGTGCGCCAGCCGCGAAGCGGTTCGATCGGAATCACGGACTACGGCTGACCTTCCAGCAAGATCGATCGCTCGCGTTCGAGCCGTTCGCGCAGCTCACGGTCCCGCAGGACCATCGCACTGCGGCGCCACTGCTCGACGACGTCTGTTACGTCGGATGCCGGCCGGTCACCGCCCACAACGCGGTCGTACGCGTCCTGCAGCTCCGCGAGGAAGTCGACCAAATCATCGTTATCGAACTCCCGCGCCCACTCCAGTTCGAGCGGGTACGCGATCTGAGTACGCTCATCGTCGGGGCGATCGAGGCGAGTAACGACGTAGCGCGCAGCGCCGACTAGCAGCTTCGCGAGCTCATAGGTCGCGAACATCCGTCGCGCCAGCGCATGGTTCACCAGCGCGATGTCGTCCTTCTGCTCGCGACGGATCACCACCGGGCGCTCGCTCGCCGTATCCAGCACGTCCTTCGTGCGCTTTTGGAGGTCGGTCGTCGACCGGATCTCCCCATCCAAAACCAGTGGCATGCGCATCTCCCTACGGCTATAGACGTGGATATACCTCCATATGGTTCCACGCTTTAGCGTAGATCGGCGCCGCGACCGCGAAAGCTTAATCAAGCCCTCCGGTCGCCATCGGAACGGCTACCTTAATAGCCAATACAGGCCCTTGCGTCATCGGCGCCGAACGGCGGCGAGCAACACCTATATGAGCAAAGACATGCCGGTTCTTTTTGAAGGCCGGCTGGCTATTCGCATATGCGAATCGAAGAGTGGCAACACGACTGCCGACGTTGTCATGTCGTTTATGCAGATGCTTCATCCCATGACGCATATCGGCAAAGCCACCGCAGCCCCCCCACGACCAAAGGAACTTCAATCAGGCAGCTGACTGACGCCGGACGTGCTGAGCAAGAGCTTGTCTTTCGGCGCTGTAGCTCGAATGCGATCCGCCAAGCCAAACTGATCCAGGAAGCCAAAGAGCTTTTGTTCAGAAAAATGGTAATCGTCCACGAACTCCTCAGAAACCCAGAGCAGCCGGCGGCCATCGTTCAGATCGATTGCGAACACGAAGCAGCCTCGATTGAAATCCTCGCGCGGTGCCGATACCGGGGCTAGTAATGTGTCCCGCATGTACGCTCGAAGTGAGGTCAATGTCGCTGTATCGGCGTCGGGCTCAACTGTCGCTTCTTCGTCAGAGGAAAAGGGAACGTCTCGGGCAGCGTAGCCGAAGAATGAATAGATTTGTGTTGCTAGTCTGAACGCTAGATTCCGGCAGAGGATAGGGCGCCCGAGCTCGAACGGCTCGAGCATCGTCATGCCAACGCTGGTTTGATCTAAAAGATCATGTGCGCTGGCGATTTGCGCATTATACCAAATGCTTCCACCCTCACCTAGAGGAAGCCTCAGCTTTGTATCGTTCGCTACTACGACAGGAACTAACAATACCTTAGTTGGTCGAGCGCATGCCGCCAGATCTGCCAGCATATATGCAAAACTGACGCAGTATTCGACAAGCGCGTTCGGATAGAGCCGTGGAGCGACCATGAAGTCTCTCTCATCTTGCGTCCAGCAGAGAATCTCATCTACCAACTTCACGAAGACGAGATCCCCCGACGGCGTGATTGTAGTCAAACTAGCCGAACCATAAGGCTGCTCCCATACGCCACGCCGCTGAACCACATCAAACCCGGGATGCGCTACAAGCCATCCGCCATTGCGATAATACAGCGGTTCTCGAAAAGCGCGCATCGCGTCGTCTTCCGAAATCGAATCGTAATTGCCATCGTTTGCGGAGATCAATGCGAGCGTTGGCTCGCCGCGACCTTTGATTCTGCCCACTGTTTCATCGAGAAAACCTTTTGCGCCTTGGGAAATTTCCGTTCTCCCTAGTGTGCTTTCAATGACTGCTTTGGGGGTCTGATAGGGAGCGAACTCGGCTACTTCGTGCTTGTCGCGAAATGCTTGTTCAATTTCCTCATAACGCATCCGTTCAGACGTTGCATCATAGCGATTATAAAAGTCTGTTTTCTTGTCGGCCGAAATCATATGGGGCGGATTCTGTGGCGCGATCCGAGTAATGACCAGGTCCTTGCCGTCTACCGTTAACGGGACGACTTCAAAAACTGGACGTGGCGTAAGCCCATCACGGAGGCGTTGACGAACGCTGTCTGCGACATCGTGGACTCGATCGACGTGCCTGATACCGGACGCAGCATGGCTGTCGTCCTCCTCAACGCCGATGAGAATGAAACCACCGCCGAAGTTCGCCATTGCGCACGCAGCTTTTAGTAGATCGGTATCGACAGTAGCCTTATATTCGAGGGCGTTTTCCTCAGCGACGCGGCGCGTGATTAGCTCGCGGATGTCGTCTGCCGTTACATCGCGTGCGAAAGCGCGATCTGTAATCACGTACGTGTCTCCTTGCGGTCGCCCGTGTCGATGCCAATGGTGCGCAGCTCGCCGAGTCGCCGACAATATCGAACGCTTGTTCGCTTCTGGGCGGGGTGTTCCCCTGATCGTGGGGCGTGATCAGCGTGAGACCGAAATGGCAGACTCATGGCCGTTCCCAAGTTTGACGCTCTCATGTCGCCTTTGCTCCAGGTCGCGGCCGATGGCAAAGAGCATCGTCTTAACGATATCGTGCCGCTAATCGCCGACGAGCTGAACCTTTCGCAAGCCGATCGCACTGAGCAAATGCAATCCGGTCAACCACGATTTCGCAATCGCGTGTATTGGGCGAAGCTCTACTTGAGCCAGGCAGGGGCTATCGACACCATCCGCCCGGGCGTGTTCGTCATTACTGATCGTGGGCGGACTCTTCTTTCGAATGGATCAGATCGAGTCACCGTGGACGACTTGAACGCCTTCCCGGAGTTTCGGGCATTCCGTGCGAAAGTAGGGACGGGTACGCATAGGGTACGCAGAGTCGACAAAGATGTTGCCGTTGCAGTTCCTGAGGACAGCGTCGATGAGCAAGAAGACGAATCAACCACACGGACTGAAGTTCGTGAGTCTCATCAGATCCAAGCGTTGCTTGCTGAAATCGGTTACAGAATGGGCATGCAGATTTGGTTGCCGAAGGGCGATCGTGCAGCCGTGCTAGGCGAATGGCCAGGCGATCATGCTGAGCCCGTGGAGCGTCTGCCGTTAAACTACGACGAAGTGACGTTGAGGACCATCGAGCAGATCGATGTACTATGGCTAAAGGGCAGAGCAATCCGGCGCGCATTCGAGGTCGAGCACACGACCGCCGTATATTCGGGCATTCTTCGAATGGCTGACCTGTTAGCGCTGCAACCCAACATGGATATTAAACTTCATATAGTGGCTCCTATCGCCCGGAAAAGTAAAGTCTTTCAGGAATTGCGTCGGCCAGTATTCTCGCTTCTTGAGCGCGGGCCACTATCGGAGTATTGCACCTTTCTTTCGTATGATAGTGTCCGTGACTTGCGAGAGCAGCCGCTATTAGCTCATCTGAATGACGCGGTGCTGGACGAGTATGCTCAGGAAGCGGAGGAATCGCTTTGATTTTTCGCCCGAGCCAACTCGCCGTTGAGGATGGGATCCTAGCCGCGTCCGTCGACGCGCGCACGGCTGCAATTTATCGATCGCCTTAGCCGCAGTAGTTTGGCTCCTTTAACCACCGGCTTGGTTCAGGCTTTTGCCAAAGCGCCACGGTTGTAGTAATCTGTCGGCATGGCCAGAGGTCCCATCGACGATCACAGTAGCTCAGCGATTTGTGATGCCGCGCAGCGGCGACAACGACGCACGCACCTTCGTAAACTCGTCGATTTGACGCAGCGATACGGATTATACGAACGTGATGAAGAGGCGATGCAGAGTCTCGCGAGAATTCGAAACGCTGATCGGCGCGGAATGGAATCGGAGACCAAAGAAGAACCGTGAACGATGGAGCGGGAGCGGCCGGGACCCACTTGGACGGGTTCGAATCTTGTTGGGACTCTTTGCGCTGCTGTAGCCTCCTAACGGGAAGAACTCCGCTGTTCGAAGAGCCGAAGGTGCAGACGAGCGTGCGCCGGCGAGCGCACGGGGGCGTCAATCTGATTCCGCTGCCTGTCGTGACGGGCGGCGGCCGCTGGCATCACAGGCCCTACTGCGGCTTTGATGATGACGCCGTGGCACGCAGGCTTGTGTGGAGCAGCTGTGGTCGCCGCATACGAGCTGGCAAAGAGGCACGCCGAGGGCTGCTGCGAGCGCCGGTAGGACGCGCTTGTCGGCAGGTTTTCCGGATTCGAGCTGTCGGATCGTGCCGGCGAGGACGTTGGCTTCTCTTGCCAGATCGTAGATGCTGTAGCCGCGTGCGATGCGAAGACGGAAGATCCGCGCCGATAGCGCCTCTACTGGTGCGACTCTGCGGTGGCCGTTCCAACGAATCGGCTTGGGTGGCGGCGAATGCTTCGTAATCATCGCTTCGCCTTGCTGCAATAGAAGGCAACTTCGAGCGCGTAGCTGATCGAGGCGCGCAGGCAGACGCAGGCGAAGCGCACGTCGGATGCGCGCGCTGCATCGGCTGCCGTGAAGCGGAAGCCGCCGTTCGACTCGTCGGCGCCGGCGTCGATGCCGTGGTCTTGCAGGAAGCGGACGACGATCTCGGCATTGAAGTCGTTGACCTGCACGAGGCCGGCCATGTTCTGGTGTTGCTCGTCCGTCACGTCGGCGATCGACGAGTAGAACTCGGTGAGTGACGCCATCATGCGATCACCCAGCGGTGATGATGAAACGAGCGGCGATCGGCTCTCGAAAGGCCGCGCCGAGGGCTCGACGTCAATGCGTCGAACACGCAGATTGTCATTCGATGGTAACCTCATCGGGTGACGGGCTCGGCCGGTGGTGACACACCGGTCGGGCCGCTTTGTTTTGTAATACGCGAAGTTTTTCGCTCGTAAAAATTATAGCACGAACATGCGTTCGGCATCAATGTCGCCGCGAAAGTTTTCCAACGCGCTTCGGCGGCGCGCGCTAAGACTACACCACTTCAGCAACGGAAACGCCAGGCGGAATCTGCGCGCGAGCGGACACGACGATCACCATCGGTCCCCAGGCCATCGTCCGCCCGCGAGGCGGCGACGCGCATGTTACGAGATGCCGTTCGCCGACGTCTTGGAGCGCGTCAGCTCGGCGACGATGCGGCGCAGGAAGTCGCGCGCGGACGCCTCGGCGATCCGCTTGCCGACCGCGGCGTCGAACAGGGCGCCGGCGCCGCGTCCGGGCGGGTCGTAGGTGCCGTCGAGGCGGACGAGGACCGTTCGCCCGTCTTCGCTCAGATCGGAGCTCACGACGGCGCGCAGCGCAGGCAGCGCCGAGCGCGCCGCCGGCTCCCACGAGACGATCACGACGTCGTTCAAGCGGGACTCGTCGAGCGCGCGAGCGATGCCGCAGCGGACGTCGTACTGCGCCTCCAGCGCCGCGCTCGTCCCGAGGCGCAGCGGGACCCGGACTCTGAGCATGCTCCCTCGGCACACGTCGCGAATCGCTCGCTCGAGCGCACCCGGCTCGGCCACGGCGGTGCCCGGCAGCAGATCTTCGACGACCACGCGGGTCATGGGATGCATCATCGCGGCCGCGAGAGAATATCTCGTGAAGTCCGCGTTCACACCCGGGAGGTGTCCGTGAGAGACCTTCGCCAGGTGGTCGCCGCCGCCCCGATCGCGATCGTGGTCGCCGACGGAGCCGGCCGCATTCTCCTCGCCAACGATCAGGGCGAGCGTCTCTTCGGATACGATGCGAACGAGCTGCTGGGGCGGCCGGTCGAGATGCTCGTCCCCGAACGGTTTCGCGACGCGCATCCGATCTTGCGCGGCGGTTACGCGGAATCGCCCGAGTCGCGCCCGATGGGCGCGGGACGCGACCTCTACGGTTTGCGCAAGGACGGAACCGAGGTCCCGATCGAGATCGGTCTGAACCCGGTCGAGACCGACGACGGCCGCGTGACCCTCGCGGCGATCGTCGACATCACCGAGCGCAAGCGCAGTGAGGAGCACCTGCGGCGGATCGTCGACGCCTCGCCGTACGCGATGCTGGTCGTCGACACGGCGGGCACCATCACGCTGATC
This sequence comes from Candidatus Eremiobacterota bacterium, assembly GCA_019235885.1. Classification (GTDB taxonomy): domain Bacteria; phylum Vulcanimicrobiota; class Vulcanimicrobiia; order Vulcanimicrobiales; family Vulcanimicrobiaceae; genus Vulcanimicrobium. The sequence goes on from JAFAKB010000014.1 coordinate 53,603, forward strand.
AACGCGCAGACCTCGGCGCTGTTCGGCTACGAGCCCGAGGAGCTGCTGGGCGCACCTGTCGAGACGCTGATCCCGGCGCGCTTCCGCGCCGGCCACGGGCTGCTGCGGCACGAGTACGCGCAGACATCCTCCACCCGCCCGATGGGAGCGGGACGCGATCTCTTCGCGCTGCGCAAGGACGGCGCCGAGATCCCGGTCGAGATCGGGCTGAGCCCGCTCAGCACGCCGAAGGGCGACTTCGTCCTGGCCTCCGTCGTCGACATCACCGAGCGGAAGAACGCTGAGGAGATGCGGCTCCAGCGCGACCGCGCGATCGACGCCTCGAAGATCAAGTCGCAGTTCGTCGCGACGATGAGCCACGAGCTGCGCACGCCGCTGAACGCGATCATCGGCTCGGCCGAGCTGCTCGGAACGACGACGCTCGACGACCGTCAGCGCGCGTTCGTCGGCTCGATCGAGGAGTCGGCTGAGGCGCTCCTGGCGATCATCAGCAGCATCCTCGACCTCTCGAAGATCGAGGCCGGGAAGGTAGAGCTCGGCGCGCACGAGTTCGACCTCGAAGCGCTGGTCGAGGCGTCGGCGGGCGTGCTGGCGCAGCACGTCAAGCAGAAGGGTCTGCGGCTGTACACGTTCGTCGACCCGTCGATCCCGCCGATCGTGCGCGGCGACGCCGATCGCCTGCGCCAGATTCTCCTGAACTTGTTGGCGAATGCGCTCAAGTTCACCGAGCGCGGACAAATCGTGCTGCGGGCGCTGCCGCTCGAGACCTCGGTACGGCACGCGACGGTGCGCTTCGAGGTCGAGGACACCGGGATCGGGATCGCACCCGACGTGATCCCGCAGCTCTTCGAGCCGTTCGTGCAGGCCGACAGCTCGTCGTCGCGGCGCTACGGCGGGACCGGCCTAGGGCTCTCGATCTCGAAGCGTCTCGTCGAGCTGATGGGCGGCACGATCGGCGTGAACAGCGAGCCCGACCGCGGCTCGACCTTCTGGTTCACGGCGCGCTTCGCGCGCGCGAGCGCCGCGGTGCCGACGCGCCGCGTGTACGGCGTCCGCGCGCTGATCGTCACCAGCGACGCCGAGCTCGCCGACACGCTTTCGCGCTACGCCGAGGCATGGGGGATTCCGGCGGCGCACGCGCGCGGCACCGCTGGAATCGCGGAGGCGATGCTCGCCCATCGCGGGACGCAAGAGGACTGCATCGTCCTGGCCGACGTCGACAGCGTCGAGACGGAAGCGCTCGTCGCCGCGCTGCGCGACCACGGGATCGCCGAGGAGGCGATCGTCGCGATCGGCGGCGAGGAGCGCGTCGCGAAGCCGATCCGGCAAGCGGTGCTCTTCGACCGGATCGTCTCGGCGCTCGGGCACACGGACGACGAACCGGGCGCGGCGCCGGTCCCCGCGGAGACCGTCCCGGCCGGGAAGGTGCTGGTCGCCGAGGACAATGCGAGCCTGCAAGAGATTCTTCAGGAACAGTTCGCTCGGCTCGGGGTTCCCGTGACGATCGTCTCCGACGGCGCCCGCGCGATCGAGGCGCTCGCGCGCGAACCGTATGCGCTCGTTTTCATGGACGTCCACATGCCGAACGTCGACGGCTTCGCGGCGACGCGCGCGGTGCGCATGAGCGAGCGCGGCACCGGGACGCACGTCCCGATCGTCGCGATGACCGCGAACGCGTTCAAGGAAGACCGCGAGGCGTGCCTCGCCGCCGGGATGGACGACTACCTCTCCAAACCGATGCGCATCAACGACCTTCGTACGATGATCGAACGGTGGATGGGCGACGCCACGCGCGTACCCGGTCCTGTGCACTGAACAGCGTCGGCGACGAGCTGCGCGCGAATCCCGAGCGCATCGAAGCGGCGAGCTTCGGCGAGGGGCAGTCTCCTTGCTGGGCTGGGTGAGCCGTCACAGGGCAGGAAAGGCGGTTCGCTTCGCCCTAACTAGGCGCTCCTAATGCGAATGTTAGGAGAGCCTCACTGGATCGGCGTCTCCGCGCTTATGCTGCTCCTGGCAGCTCTTTCCGCACCCCGGCCGGTCGTGGCGCTACCCATTTTCGCGCGTCAGTACCAGGTGTCGTGCGCGAAGTGCCATTCCGTCATCCCGCACCTCAATGAATTCGGGGCCGCCTTCCTGGCCAGCGGCTATCGCATTCCGGGTCTGCAGCCCGGCCCGGCGTTCCCGCTCGCCACGAAAGTGAACCTCAGCGATTCGAGCCAAAACCAGGGGAACGGCCCCGACGGCGCAGGCCTCCCGAAGGCAATCGTCGACGAGGTTGAGCTCTTCACCGCGGGCGCGATCGGCTCACGTGGGAGTTATCTCGTCGAGCAGTACGCACTCGACGGCGGAATGCCCGGCTCAACGCGCGACGCGTGGGTGATGGATCGCGTCAATCCATGGCCGGCGCGCATCCCCCTGTACGTCCAGGCCGGATCGTTCACGCTTCCGCTCCCAGTCGATCCGGAAACGTTCCGCGACACCGCCCAGCACTACACGATCTACGACCAAACCGTAGGGACGAATCCGTTCAAGTTCTTCGATCCGAAGATCGGCGTTCACGTGAGCGCCGGCGATCCGTTGCACGGCTTCAGCGGTCAGTTCTTCGCGGGACCCGGCCACGACCGGCAAAGCGGAATCGCGTCGACGGGGATCGACACCATGGCATATGCGCAAGAGTCGATGGGGCTCCTGACGCTCGCGGCGTACCGCTATAACGGCACGCGGCCGACACCGTACGGTCCAAAGGATGAATTTCGACGCACCGGCGTCGGGCTCATGTGGAATCAATGGGGACGGTTCTCGAGCGAGACGGTGCTGCAGAACGGGTGGGACAGCAACTGCGTCGGTGGGCTTTTCGGCTGTTCGTCGAGCGGCGGTTTCACGCAGCTGCGCTATCAATTCAATCGAAGGCTCTACGTCGGCGGGCGGTACGAGGGAACGGCCGACTCGACCGGTGGGTTCGCGCGCGACACGGTGTTTCTGCTCGGCTGGGGACCGTCCGAACATTCCCGATTTACGATCGAGGACATAATTCAGCATGTTCCGCAGACGACACATACGATGAACTTCCAGTTCACGTTCGCCGAATGAGGCGCACGTCAATCGTCGCCGTCGCGCTCGTTGCGGCGATCTCTTCCACCGCACTCGCGCAGGCAGCGGAGCAGCGCGCGATCGACCCTGCAAAGTCGAAGGCGCAATTCTCGATCCAGCACATCTTCGTCGAGCACGTCACCGGGACGATCCCGATCCAGAGTGGCGTCGTGGACCTCCCCGCGGGGTCGGTAATTCCCGTCAGGGCAACCGCCGTGCTCGACGCGACGAAATTCAATACGGGCGATTCGGACCGCGACGGTTCGCTGACGAGCCCTGACTACTTCGACACGAAGAAGTTTCCGACGTGGACGTTCACGAGTACCAAGATCACGCCGACCGGGCCTGGGTCGTTCGGTATGGATGGGGTGCTCACGATGCACGGGGTGACGCAGCCCGAACATCTCGACGTCACGGTTCGCGGCGACGCCGGCCATCCGGTCTATCGCGCGGTCGGGCACATCGATCGTCGGACATGGGAGATGAAGGGCACGCGCCTCGACCCGGTCATCGGCAACGTCGCCGACGTCACGCTTGACATCGTCTTGAAATGACGCGACAGCCCCGTTCGATTCTGGAGTGCGCTCACAGCGACGTGAGGTAACCCAGCAACGCCTCTCGTTCGCGGGTTGAAAGCCGGGCGAACGCCGCCGCCGAATCGGCGGCTTGTCCGCCGTGCAGCGCGATCGCTTCGCGCAGCGAGCGCGCCGCACCATCGTGCAAGTACGGCGGTCCGGTCGAGGCGACGCCCCACAGCGGCGCCGTCCGAAACTCGCGCGCGGTGGCCGCGCCGTCGCGCAGCTCCGCGGCCCGCGCTCCCATGTCGTGCAGCAGCAGATCGGTGTACGGTGCGATCGTCGTCCCGCTCAGTTGCGGCTCAGGCGCGAAGCGTCCCAAAGCCAACCCCATGCGATGGCAATCGGCGCAGCGCAGCGTCTCGAACACCGCGCGTCCGGGCGCAACACCGGTTCGCTCGGCCTGCGGCGGGGCGGCGAGCCGCTGCAGGAACGCCGTGATCGCCGCGACGTCGCGCGCCTCGTCGCCTGCGGGGACGCCGAGCTCGCCGGGAAACGCGCCGGCGACGAAGGCCCGCACCGCGGGCGACGTCGCTTTCCACCCGAACCGTCCGATCCGCGCATCCCGGAGCCGCGCGATGCGGCCGCGATGCCGCGGTGTGCGCTGCGCTTCGTCCGCGGCGACGCGCTCGAGCTCGGCGTCCGAAACCGCTTCGAGCAAGCCGATCCCGTAGAGCGGCGGCGGGATTCGCACGAACCGCCGCGCCGGCGGCCGGCGCCGGACCGGGAACCCGTGCACGAGCACGTACCGCTGAAACGTGGCCGCGCGGTCGGCCGCAGAGCGCTTGATCACGAAGTCGCCGGCGAGGACTTGTGAACCGCCGGCGGTCGGGAGAAAGTGGCACTCGCTGCAAAAGCTCGCGTTGAACGCGCCGCGGATCTGCGCTCTGCGGTCGGCGGAGAAGGCCAATGCTCCCGCGCGCGCGAGCTCGTCGTTTCCGAGCACCTCGCCGAAGCGCGCACCGCGGTAGCCGGAAGCGTCGCGGTTCTGGAGCGCCTCCGAGCCGAGCGCAAGCATGATGAGCGCCGCCGCCGCGACGCAGGCGCGAGCCGACAATGCGGTACTCCTCCGAGGGTGCCCGGCTACCCCTCGGAGGAGCGCTGCAAACGCCCGTCTCGAGCTAAGGCCGTGTTGCCGGTTGCGCCGGCTTCGTTTCGGGTGCCGCGCTGATCTTGGGAACCTCGCCTGCCTTCGGACCCCAGGTCCAGTAGAGCGCGAAGTAGCCGATCGCGTGGCTCTCACCCGAGATGGTGTGGCCGATGCTGAAGAGAACGTTGAAGTTGTCGTTCGGCTTGAGGTAGCCGCCGGTGTTGACGTACGTCGAGTGGCGGCCGCCGAGCGTCGTCGGCCCGTTGTAGAACACTTCGGTGCCGAGCGTCAGCTTGTCGCTGAAATCGCGCTGGACGAGCCAGCCGGCAAAACCGTAGTTCGCCATCCCCGGGGCCTTGTTGATCGCGGTCCCGCCGCCGCCGTACGTCGTCCACTTGCCGTACGACTTCTGGATCCAGATCGGCAAGCGATACCACGTGCGCCCGTTGCCCAGTCCTTTCGCGGCGTCGCCGGTCGCGAGCTCCGCCATCGGGAAGATCCCGATCTGCGGACGTCCGTTGGTCTCTTGCACGAAGCGGTACTTGATCCCGAACTCGGCGTCGCCGATGCCGTTGGCGAACGGTCCGCCGAGCGGCGACGAGCTCGCGTACGGGACGACGAAGTGGATGTGGACGTTGGGGAGCGCGCCGGTGTTGAACTCGATCGCGGGACCGGTGCCGGAGTGTCCGCCGGCGTTGCGGTCGGTCGTCCCGAAGATGTAGCGCTCACTGTGCTTGAAGTCGATGGGCGCCGGATCGTCGGTGAGGAACGGCGGCCCGGCCAGCGCGTGCGACGCGAGCGCCGGGAGGAGCGCCAGCGACAGCGCGCCGGCGAGCACCCAGCGCAGAGCGCCGCGCACGCGACGCCCGCGCTGAACATGAGTCATAGCACGATGATGTCTCCCGACATAAAGCCCTCTTTGCCGGGGCCTCCGAAGCCGGCACCCATCGCCCAGTAGCCGTGTCCGGCGTCGCACGGCAGCTTGCAGTACCAGCGGTACGTGCCTTTCTTCGCGGCCGTGAACGTGAACGTCGAGGTCACCGGCGTGACGGTCTGGTCGGCGTTCTCGTGACCGCCTTTGATCGTCGCGTCAAGGTTGAGCTCCGGGCAGGTGATCGTGTGCGCGCCTTCGTCGTAGTTGACGGCGGTGACGGTCATCGGGACGCCGGCGTGGACGACGAAGTTCGCCGGAACGACGGTGTCGTGCGGCTTTCCGTCGGGTCCTTTGATCCCTTGCGTCCCGCGGAAGACGTACATCTCCAGCTTGTCGCCGGCCGCCGCTTCGACGCGCCGAACGGCGGTCGTAACGAGCGGAGCGGCGGCCAGGAGCGCGGCTCCCGAAAGGATCGCGCGGCGAGTGGTCATGGACGTCCTCCTAAGAAGTGCTGTGTGAGTCCATCCTGGACCGTCGAGACGAAGGACTCGTGAAAGCCGAGGACACGAAAAATTCTCAGGATCTTCGCCGCTTCAGCCGGCGGTGCGTGCGAAGCGCCCGTGAATCTGTTCGATCCGGATACGGTATGCGATCCCCGGCGCGCGGAGCCGCTCGACGTACGTGCGGCGCGCGGAGTCCGAGGAACCGTCGGCGATTGCAATCGTGCGCAGTCGTTCACCGATGCGGAATACGGCGTCGACTGCCGATTCGCCGCGCAGCTCCGCAAAGTGCCCGATCGCCACGACGGACTCCCAGTTCGCCGCGTCGCGCACGCGGTCGACCTCGACGCAGACGCGGGGGTGGTGGCGCATCGCTTCCAGCTTGGCGCCGTCGGCGGTATAGCCCAAGAACGATATGCCGTCGTACGCGTACGTAACGGGGACGATGTACGGATAGCCACGCCGATCGACGTAGCCGATGCGCGCGATGAATTCTTCGCGCAGCAGCTCCTCAATCTCGTTCCGGCCGAGTTTTCCGGTCTCGGTGGTGACCGTTCGCACGCTGCAAGGGTACGCCGCAGGGGTGAAGGGCTCGTGAAGGCCCCTTCCGAGGTCGTTCGTATCCCACTCGTGGTCGCCGGTGTGAACGGACGTTCACACCGCGTTCACCGGTACGGCACGCGCGCTCGCTAGGATTGCGCGCATGGACAAAGCACCGAACGAGCCGCTTCCGGCGACGCTTACTTTCGTCTTCGCGCTCGGCGCGTTGATCGCGGTCGGGTGGGTCGCGATGTACGTGCTGCTTCGCGCGAGGTGGTGACGATGCACATCCACCCTCAGGAGCGCCTCTGGATGGCGTTCGGGACGGCAATCCTCGTGTTTTTCGCCGCGGTGGTGACGACCTCCGCGATCGTCGACGGTTTCGTGCCGCCGAGCCGCATACAGAGCATCGATCCGACCAAAGTGGCGCAGACGCCTCCCTTCGACCGCCCCGGCCTGCACAAGGTCGCCGACCGCGCGTACGAGGCGTACTACGTCGCGCGCGTCTTCTCGTTCAACCCGGCGGAGATCCGCATCCCCGTAGGGTCGCGCGTCACGTTCTACGTCACGAGCGCCGACGTCGAGCATGGCTTCAGCATCCCGGAAACCGGCGTAAACACGATGGTGACGCCGGGCTGGGTCAGCAGCGTCTCGCACACGTTCAACCGGCGCGGTACGTTTCTGCTCGTTTGCAATGAGTACTGCGGCGCGAGCCATCACAACATGGCCGCCAAGGTGACGGTGGAATGATGGCCTCGACGATTCAGGTTCCGACGACGCCAAATGCTCCGGGCGGCGCGCCGGAAAGCCTTGCGCTGTCGCGGGCGGGCGGAGACCTGCTCGTTCTCACCCACGTTTACACTGCGACCGCCGTGCTTGGACTCGGCGCGCTGTTCGGGCTACTGCAGGCGTTATCGCGCGCGAACCTCATCGTGCTGCCCGCCGGCTTCGACTACTACCGTATGCTGACGGCGCACGGCGTGCTCATGGCGCTCGTGTTCACGACGTTCTTCATCACCGGGCTCTTCACGTTCGCCGTGTACCGCGCCATCCCGCGGGTGCGTTCCTTGCGGCTGGGCTGGATCGGGTACGTCGTGATGCTTGTCGGCACGACCATGGCCGCGGTCGCGATCCTGGATGGCAGCGCCAGTGTCCTCTACACGTTCTACGCGCCGCTCAAGGCGAGCCCGCTCTTCTATTTCGGCGCGACGATCCTGGTGCTCGGCACCTGGACGGTGGGCGCGGACATCTTCCTCAACGTGGCCTGGTACAAGCGTGAACGGCCGAACGAGCGGATTCCGCTGCCGGCCTTCATGGCGACCTGCACGATGATCATGTGGGTCATCGCAACGCTCGGCGTCGTGGCGGAGATGGCGTTGCTGATTCCGTGGTCGCTCGGCTGGACCAGCGGCATCGACGTCGGCCTCACGAGAATGTTCTTCTGGTATTTCGGCCACCCGCTGGTCTACTTCTGGATCATGGGCGCCTATACGATATGGTACACCGTCGTCCCAACGACGTACAAGGGTACGGTGTTCAGCGATGGCCTGACGCGACTGGTCTTTCTGATGCTGCTCCTGCTTTCGACGCCGGTCGGGCTGCACCACCAGTACCTTGATCCCGGCGTAGCCGCCGGCTGGAAGTGGCTGCACGCGATGACGACGTACTGCGTCGTGATCCCCTCGTTCATGACGGCGTTCGCAATTTTCGCCAGCTTTGAGCTCGGCGCGCGCAACGCCGGCGTGCGCGGCTTCTTCAACGTCGTGCGGTGGTTGCCGTGGAAGAACCCGGTCTTCGCCGGGCCGGCGCTCGGGATGATCTTGTTCATCTTCGGCGGCTTCGGCGGGATCGTGAACAACTCGTACTCGATGGACGTGCTCGTGCACAACACGATGTGGATCGTCGGGCACTTCCACATCACGGTCGGCGGCCCGGTCGCGCTGACGTTCGTGGCGGCCTCGTACGGCCTGATCCCGGCACTCACCGGGCGCAAGCTCTTCGCGCCTCGGCTGGCGCTCGTGCAGGTCTACACGTGGTTCGTCGGGATGTCGATCATGTCGATCGCAATGCACTGGGCCGGACTGCTCGGCTCTCCGCGGCGTACCGCGGACGTCACGTACTTCGGCGCTCAGGGAGCGGCGACGTGGCACACCGCATCGCTGTGGGCTGCCGTAGGCGGGACCATCCTCGCGGCCTCCGTCCTGATGTTCATCGTCGTGGCGACGGGTACGTACTTCGCAAACCAGCCGGCCGAGTCGAAGCCGCAGTTCGACTTTGCGCCCGCGCGTGCGGGCGACGACGCCGTCGCTACGCCTGCCGTCCTCGATCGTCTCGGCCGCTGGGGACTCATAGCGATCGCGCTAGCGCTCCTTGCCTACGCCGGACCCGTCATCCAACAAATCGAAGCGCACGCGTACCTCGCGCCCGGCATGCGGACGTGGTAGCCGGCCCGCCGCCGCCCGCGATCGCCGTGCGCGCAACGGCGCCGGCGCCACGCGCTTACGTGCCGGTGTTGCACGAAGGCGACGCGGTGCCGGACGCCGCGCTGGTTGACCAGCGCGGCCGGCCGTTCTCGTTCGAGAAGACCGGCGGCCGCGTGTCGATCGTCTCGTTCATTTACACGCGCTGCGCAGACGCGCGAATGTGCCCGCTCGTCTCCGCGAAGTTCGCGCGCATCCAGCGCGAGCTGCGCGGTGCGCCGATCCGCCTGGTCGAAGTGACGCTCGATCCCGCATTCGATACGCGCGCGGTGCTCGCGCGGTACGGGGCGCGATACGGCGCTGATCCGGCGATCTGGACGCTGGTTACCGGCGAACCCGGAACCGTTGGGACTGTCGCGGAGCGGTTCGGAATCGTCATCGACCGCCCGCTGCCCTCACTCGTCGTCCACACCGAGGCGGCGATCGTTCTCGACGGCCGGGGCCGCATCGCGAAGGTTCTCGACGGCGCCGACTGGGCTCCGGAGGATGTGCTTTCGGTCGCGCGCGAGACGGCCGGCGCCGATACGAACCTCGTACGGCGTCTTCGCCTTTGGCTGGGCAGCTCGGCCAGCGCGCTGTGCGGCGCAAGCAAAACCGGCCCGATCACGGTGAGCGGAGCGCTCGCGTTGTTGCTTGCGTTCAGCGCCGCCTTCGGAACGCTGGTCCGGAAGTCGTTGGCGCGCTAACCGCGCGCCGCTAGGCCTTGTGCTTTGCGGCTTCGGTCTGCTCGTGCGCGGCGCGCAACTCGGCGCCCACGCCCTCCAGCAGCGCGCCGAGGGTCGCGTGCGCGATGCGGCGGCCGACGACGTCGTCGAAGAATTTGCCGGCGATGCCGGCCGGCGGCTCGTACCGGCCGCTGAGCTCGAGCACGCACTCGCCGTAGTCCTCGCCGGCGCGCAGGGTCAGCGTGCCGTCAAAACCCGGCGTCGGGAGGCCGCGCTGGGTTTGGCCGGCATCCCACGTGATCCCGTACCGCGAGGTGAAGTTCGCCGTCCCGGGGATGCGCTTCGTCGTCGCGGTGACGTCGCGGACGATCGCGCGTCCTTCCCCCATCGGCGCGACCAGCGTCAGCGCGCAGTGGCCACCGGCTGCGCCGTGCGCGAGCCCGAGCCGGCGTTCGAACGCGCCGAAAGCTTGCACGTACGGCGCTTCGATGTAGATCCGCTCGCGAACCGAGGACAGCTGACCGAGCATACCGGACATCGTGCGCACTAGCTCTGCGCGACCAGGATGCGCTTAAGCTCGGCGAGCAGCTCCGTAGCGGTGGCCTGCGCGATGCGCCGGCCGACGGCGGCGTCGAACGCCGCGCCCGCGACGCCGAACGGCGCCTTGTACGTGCCGTCGATCTCGATGCGGCTCCAGCCGATCGCGTCCTCGGCGGCGCTGAGCGTCCCGGAGAAGCTCGGATACGGGCCGCCGTGTTTCGGCTCCCACGAGATGTCGAGCAGCTTGTAGCCCGTGTACGCGGGCTTCGTCTTGAGGTGGAAGTCGACGTCCCGTTCGACGCGCAGATCGCCGACCTTGACGCGCAGCGGAACGACGCCGGCGTCGCCGTCGAAGTGCGCGTACAGACGGTCGGGGACTTCGTCGTACGGGCACTGGACCGTCGTGAACTCGTGAATGTTCGCCATGCTCGAACTGTAGCGCGTTGGCTGGAAGATCGCGTGAAGAGCGCAAGAAGACGCCGCCCGAGGGGGAACGGGCGGCGTCTCTCGGGTCGCAAGCTGCGCGTCAGCGCTTGGGCTTGGCGACCGGCATCGTCCACCAGACGTAAGCCCGCCAGGCCGGCGTCCCGATCCGGTCGACGCCATTGCCGGGGTTCGCGCCGTTGAGCGACGCTTCGGCGTACACCCGCAGATATTTCGCGAGCTGGATCGTCAGGTCGACGTTGCCGTAATGGCTGACCGTCCCCATCCCGTCGTCGGTCATCTCGCGCCGGAACCCGACCAGCACCTTGTTCTTGAAGACCGGCTCGTAGACGTCCAGCGTGTAGCCGCGGCCGTTCGCGGGCGCGGTCGCGCCGGCGGCCGGGTAGCTGTCGTGGGTCGTTTGGTAGACCAGGAACACGCCCGGCATCCCGTGGGTCGGATCGCGCTGCACGTACGCCGCAAGCGCGGTGTAGCGATCGGTCAAGCCGTCGGAGATCGGGAAGGTCCCGGAGGCACCGTACAGGCCCGCTTCGAGCGGATTCTTCGGCCGCATGAACGCGACGCGGTACTGCAGCGCCTTGCCGTTGCCCGGAACGAAATCCGAAGCACCGTTCAAATCGGCATCGCTGCCGACGTACGCCGCGTCGACGCTGAGCGAGCCGTGGAGGTAGCCGGCCTTCGCGCCCCACCGGTTCGCGTCGAGCTGGTAGGTGTGCTCGCCGACGGTGACCTCGGGGGTGTTGAACGGGGCGATCTCGACCCACATGCTGTACGGCGAGGGCGCCGGCACCTCGAGCTTGCCGATCTCGACGTAGCCGTTGTGCTTGAAGAGGTTGTTGTAGCTCACCCAGGCCGTGTCGAGCCCGCCGCCCTGGTTGTCGCTCTTGATCCACTGCTGGACGTGATACGACCAGTCGTCGCCGACCAGGCCGACGGCGTGAACGGCGACGTTTCCCCACACCACCCTATGCGTGTCGGGGGAGCCGGCTTGCGAGTCGTAGTTGGCCTGATAGCCGACCCACAGCGGCATCGCTTTTTTCAGCACCGGCTGGTCCAGATAGGCGTACTGCGAGCGCTGGACGTAGCGCCCGTACGCGTTCAGCGTCGGCACCTGCGTGTGGCATTTCGAGCAGTCGACGCCGTAGGCTTGGCCAAAGGTCGGCATCGCCGCGCCCGGGGCGCGCGCGGCGAGCAAGAACGCAGCAGCAGCCGCGAGGCGCAGTGCGAAACGTGCGCAGCCCGTCATGGCTTCACCTCGACGGTCAGCAGCATGTCGGCGTGGTTCGCGCCACACACGATCGTGCACGAAAGCTTGTAGGTTCCGGCCTTTTTCGGCGTGACGTCGACCGAGACCGGATTGCCCGGCATGATCGTCGTTGCCGGTATCGCCAAATCGGCCGAAGCGATGCCGTGAACGCCGCCCGCCGAGGTGAACCGCAGCGTCTGCTTCTTGTTGACGTGCAGGACGACGTGGTTCGGGACGAACTTCTGCTCGGCCGTCGCCGTGACGTTGACGACCGAGCCTCCCGTGCCCGCCGGCGCCGCCGCGGTGAGACCGGCGAACGCGATTCCGACGAGGACGATTGCCGAGACGCGCATGGTGATCTCCTTTGACCGCAGGGTAGAGCCCCGGTGCGAAGGACATATGAACCGCGATTCACAACCTGCGCGTTACGGGAGCGGGTCTTTCGCTCCGGGAGATTGCACATGAGCCGCCTCACCATCGCCGCGCTGGCGTGTGCGTTCGCCGCCGTCGCCATTGCGGGATTCTATCAGCGCTCCAGCTCGGCAGCCGCCGCGGCGGCCTCCGACGGCAAGGCGATCTACGCCGCGAAATGCGCCGCGTGCCATCAGGCGAACGGTGCGGGCGGCGGACCGTATCCGCCGCTGGCCGGCAACGCCGACGTCACGGCCGGCGACACCGCGAACCTGATCCTCTCCGTGCTGAACGGTCGCAGCGGCCCGATCCAAGTGGGCGGAAAAACGTACAGCGGCACGATGCCGGCGTGGAAGGACCAGCTCTCCGCCGACGAGGTCGCCGCGGTGCTCACCTACGTGCGCTCAGCCTGGACGAACAAAGCCGCCGCCGTCACCGCCGATCAAGTCGCCGCCGCGCGCAATCCCACCGCGCTGAGCGGCGCGGGGATCTACGCCGCGAAGTGCGCGAGCTGCCACCAGCCGGGCGGCCAAGGCTCCGCCGCGTACCCGCCGCTGAACCAAAATCCGCACGTCGCCGCCGGCGATCCGAAAGAGATGATTGCGACGATCGTGAACGGGCGCAGCGGTCCGCTGACCGTGAACGGAACGACGTACAACGGCAAGATGCCGACCTGGAAAGGCCAGCTCTCGAACGCCGACATCGCCGCGGTCGCGACGTTCGTGCGCTCCGCATGGTCGAATCGCGCATCCGCCGTCACGGAGCAACAGGTGGCGGCGGCGGGGGCTTCGGTGTTGAACACGGTCGGCGCGTCGATCTACTCCAAGAACTGCGCGGTCTGCCACGGCGCGAACGGACAAGGCGGCGGGCACGGGAACTTCCCCGCGCTGGCCGGCGACGCGCTCGTGAACAAGGCCGACGCGGCCGGGATGATCGCCGTCGTCCAGCACGGGCGCAGTATGATGCCGGCCTGGCAGGGTCAGCTCTCTCCCGGCGACATCGCCGCCGTCGCGACGTTCGTGCGTTCCGCCTGGGGCAACAAAGGCAGCCCGGTCACCGAGCAGGACGTCTCCGCGGTGAAATAGCGCCGCTACGCGGCCTATCTCGCGAACGGTAGGGTCGCTATTTCTTTGTTCCTTTGCGTGAACGAGCCGGCTGGCGTTCGTATTGCGCGGCGAGAACGAGGTAGCTCACGAACGGCGCGATCACCGGGTTGCGGTCGCCCGCGCGCCAGACGGCTCGCAGCTCGACCGTCGGGCCGGGCGGGCGCAGCGGGCGAAAGACGATCCCCGGGACCGCGAGCTCAAGGCTGGCGTCGTGCATGAACGCGATCCCGATGCCGGCCGCGACGCAGATCAAGAGATTGTCGACGGAGTCGAGCGTCTGCACCACGTGCGGGATGAACCCGGCTCGCATCGCGGGGTCTCGCATGACGTCGTAATAGCCGTACGCCCGCAGCGACACCGTTTCGACGAACCGTTCTTCGGCGAGGTCGGAGACGTCGACGACGGCTTCGTTCGCGAGGCGGTGTTCGGTGGACATGACGACGACCACCTGATCGATGCGCAGGCGTTCCGAGCACAGACGTTCGCCCAAGTTGACCGGGCCGCGCACGAGGGTGACGTCGATCGCGCCTCGGCGCAGCAGGTCGAGCGGGAAGCCGGTCATCGGGTCGGCCACGCTCACCGCGACACGCGGATGCGAGGCGCGCAGGAGCCGCAGCGCTTCCGGAATCAACCGGAAGCGGCCGACGCTGCGCGTCGCGACGCGCAAATGCCCGGTCGCGCCGCTCACCGCGTCGTGCATCGCGCGATCGGCGAGCGACGCCTGCGTCAACACGGCGCGCGCCTCGCGCGCCAGCACGTCGCCGATGCGCGTGAGCTCGATCTGGCGGTGCGCGCGGGAGAACAGCGGCGCCCCGAGCTCGCGCTCGAGCACGGCGATCCGGCGGCTGAGCGCCGGCTGCGTCATGCCGAGCGAGCGCGCCGCGCGACCGAAATTGCGGTGCGCAACGACCGCCATGAAGCGCTCCAGATCGCGCAGCTCGAACATGGCTCGATACGGTGCCTTTTGATGGTGGTACCTACCCGCCCAGGGGTATGGCTTCGTTCCGGCGTTCCCGGCGCCCGCCTGCCCCCGGCAGCGGTCCGGCATGTTTCGGCGGCGGGTGTCTCAAAGGTCCTCCGTCGGCCTGCGTCCCCCATGGGTAAGGAGGAACCGAACGTTGTCGACCGCGATCTCGAACCCCGGCCGCACGCGCTGGGTGCAGCTCGTCCTCGGCATCATCGCGATGGTGATGATCGCCAACCTGCAATACGGCTGGACGCTGTTCGTCAGCCCGATCGAGGAGCATTTTCACTGGTCGAGAGCCGCGATCCAAGTGACGTTCACGACGTTCGTGTTCGTCGAAACGTGGCTCGTCCCGGCGGAAGGCTACCTCATCGACCGGTTCGGCCCGAAGCTGATCACCGTCGCCGGCGGCGCGCTGGTCGCACTCTCGTGGGTGATGTTCTCATACGCCGGCTCGATCTGGACGTTCTACGCGGGCGCCGTGATCGGCGGGATCGGCGCCGGGATCGTGTACGGCACGACCGTCGGCCAGGCGCTCAAGTGGTTCCCCGACAAGCGCGGGCTCGCGGCGGGGTTCACCGCGGCGGGTTTCGGCGCTGGCTCGGCGCTGACGATCGTCCCGCTCGCGCAGATGATCGCCAACAGAGGCTACCAGGAGACGTTCTTCGTGTTCGGGCTGATCCAAGGGATCGTCGTGCTGATCATAGGGTTCTTCCTGCGCGCGCCGGCTCCGGGCGAGATCACGCTGACCGCGAGCTCGAAAGCGATCCACCAGACGACGCGCGACTTCACGCCCGGCGAGATACTGCGCACGCCGCTGTTCTGGATCATGTACGTCGCGATGCTGTGCGTGGCGGCCGGCGGCCTGATGGCGACCGCGCAGCTCGGCCCGATCGCGAAGGACTACATCGTCGACGAAGTTCCGGTCACGCTGCTGCTCATCACGCTGCCCGCGCTGCAGTGGGCGCTGGTGATGGACCGCGTCCTGAACGGGCTCGCCCGGCCGTTCTTCGGCTGGATATCCGACCGGATCGGCCGCGAGAACACGATGCTGATCGCGTTCTCGCTCCAAGGCGCGATCATCTTGCTGATGATCCAGTCCGCGGCGAACCCGGTGCTGTTCGTGCTGATGTCGGGGCTGCTGTTCTTCACCTACGGTGAGGTGTTCAGCCTGTTCCCCTCGCTGAGCGCCGACACGTGGGGGCGCAAGTACGCCACCGCCAACTACGGTTTTCTCTACACCTCGAAAGGGACCGCCGCGGTGCTGGTCCCCTTCGCGAACGTGCTGAAGGAGCACACCGGGAGCTGGCTGCCGATCTTCCAAATTGCCGCCGCGCTGAACATCTTGGCCGCGCTGGTCTCGTTCTTCGTGATCAAGCCGCTGCGCGCGCGCAAGACCGCCCGCGAAGCGCTCGTTCCCGCGGCCGCCGCGACCGCCGCGCTGGCGATCGCGATCGGCGTCGTCGCCATTCCCCCGCCGGCGAGCGCGGCGGACACGATCAACGCCGAGGTCGCCTCGAGCGTCACCGCGCCGTTCGAGCAGTTCATCAAGATCTACGAGAAGAAACATCCGGGCTCGAAAGTCGTCGCGAAATACCTCGGCGGCCAGGTGATCCAAGCCGACGTCGAGGGCGATAACCCGATCGACGTCGTGATCGTCGGCAAGAACCAGACCGACAAGCTGACCGCGCACATCAACCCGCCGGTCGCGATCCTCACCAACCGCGAGGTGATCCTGGTGCCGAAGGGCAGCACCAAGGTCAAGAGCCTCAAGGATCTCGCCAACCCCGGCGTGCGCGTCGGGCTAGGCAACGCGGATTCGGCGGTCGGCACGCTCGCGCGCGGGGTGCTCAAGAAAGCCGCGCTCGATCCGGCGTACGGCGCAGATTTTCCGCAGAAAGTTCGCGCCAACACGACCTTTGAAGGAACGTCGGGCGTCGAGGTGGTCAACTCCGTCTCGACCGGCAAAGTCGACGCCGCGATCGCGTTCGTCTCCGACGTCGATCCGAGCCGGTTCTCGGGCGTGAAGATCCCCGACAACCTGAACGTCGACTCCGTCTACTACGTCTTCGTCCCGAAGGGCAGCAAGAACGCCGCCGCGGGGAACGAGCTGATGAAGCTGGTGACCTCCAAGCAGGGCGAGGCGATCCTGCACTCCTACCGCTTCCTGCCCCCACCGAAAGGCTGACCCCGAGCGCGTCTGCCGATCGCGTCAGACCGTTGCGAGCGGGGTGACGGGTGACCCGACGTGGCCGCGCAAGCGGAGCGGCGGCGCGGTCAAGAAGAACCGCGTCCGCCCGCTGCGCTGCAGCCAGTCGGCGAGCTCGGTGAGATACCACATCTCGCCGAGGTTGATCCCGAGCTTGAAGAGGCAGAGCTCGTGCAGCGGCAAGTACGGCGTGCCGGGCGCGCCGGGCTTCGGCGGATAATACTCCACCGCCACGTTGTCCGCGACGATGGCGGCAATCCCGCTCGACGCGATCCACTCGTGCAGCGCAGGATCGCGGCCGTCGAGTCCGGCGCCCGAACTGTGGACGATCTCTTTGTCGGGCGAGCCCTGCATGTCGAGCAGCAGCTGCGCCCAGCCGGTGCGCAGCGCGAGGACGTCGCCCGGCTCGACGACGACGTTCTGCTCGCGCATGATCTCCTCCAGCATCGCACGGCCGACGGCGACCTTCGCGTTCCCGCAGGTGCGGTGCAGGTCGACCAGCACGCCGCGGCCTTGCAGTCCGGCGGTCGCCATCGCGTCGACGTCGGGACCGGGATAATGACCGTTGTAGTAGACGACTTCTTCTTCGCCGTCGCCGTTGGCGTCGAAGTGCGAGCCGACGTGGCCGAACGCGTCCCACTGCGTGGAATACTGCGTCCACAACGTGACGAGGTCGTCGTTCACGACGCCGGTCGCGCCCTCACGCTGCCGCGAGAACGGGTAGTCGTGGGCCAGAAAACCGCTGCGGTCGACGACTTTGCGCTGCGGCGGGTGGCGAAACGGAAAGATCACGTTCCCGCCCGGATAGTCCAGCGGCAAGCTCAGGCAAAACCGGCGCCCGGTCCGAATCTCCGCCGCCGCGCGCACGACGCGCTCCGGCGTGAGCTCGTTGAGCCGCCCGACGCGGTCCTCGGCTCCGTAGTCGCCCCAGTTCGAGCCCGGCGGCCGCTGCTTCATCAAGCTGGGTAACGTACGTGCACGGAGGTTCCCTGCCGTGAGTCTTGGGCGCTCGTTGTTGGTCTTCGGTTTGGTGCTGGCAGTCGTCGGAATTCTGCTCGAGCTTGCGCCGGCGCTGCGGCTCGGGCGGCTCCCCGGCGACGTCTCGTTCGGCGGGGCGAACTGGCGCGTCTTCGTTCCGCTCGGGACGAGCCTGCTGCTCAGCATCGTGCTGACGCTCGTCTTCGCGGTGGTCGGCGCGCTGGCTAGAAGGTGAGCGGGCAAGGAGCGGGGATTCTCAGCGCGGGGGACTTAACGTATGAAGTGGACTTTCGAGCCCGGCCACAGCGCGGCGGAGTTTCGCGCGCGCCACATGATGGTCACCTGGGTGCGCGGCTCGTTCAAGAACGTCCACGGCGAGCTGGACTTCGATCCCGAGCACCCGGAGCAGCTTTGGGTCGAGGCAGTCATCGACGCGCGAACGTGCTGGACCGGCGAACCCACCCGCGACGCGCACCTGAAGAGCGAAGACTTTCTCCACTGCGAGCACTACCCGGAGATTCGGTTTCGCAGCACCGCCGTCACGGTGATCGGGCCCGCGGACTACGAGATCGCGGGTGATCTGACGATCAGGGGCGTCACCAAGCCGGTCACGCTCGCGGTGCGGTTCAACGGCACGGCACAGACGCCGTGGTGGGAAGACGGCGTCGACAAAGGACCGAAGCAGCGCGCCGGCTTCGTCGGGCGCACGTCCGTCGACCGCTATGACTTCGGCGTGAGCTGGAACGACTCACTACCGGACGGCGGCGTCGTCGTCAGCCGCCAGATCGAGATCGTCGTCGACGTCGAGGGAATCCTCGTCGGCTGACGACGCTCGGCGAGGAACTGCGCGAGATGGGCGAGATTCCGCTGCCGTTCAAGCGCTCGCGCGGTGCCTCGCCGGCTACGCCGTCCTCAGATACTTGTTGAACCAGTCCAGCGTACGCAGCCAGGCGAGCGTTGCGGCGGCTTCGTCGTAGCGCGGCGTCGTGTCGTTGTGGAAGCCGTGGTTCGTCTTGGGATAGACGTAGCCGACGTGGACGACGTGCGCCGCAGTCATTGCCGCGTCGTACTCCGGCCAGCGCGCGGTGAGCGCGGTGTCGAGCTCGGCAAAGTGCGCCAGCACCGCGGCCTTGATCTTCGGCACGTCGGCGGTCGCCGGCGGTGCACCGTAGAACGGCACCGCCGCCGCGAGATCCGGCATGCGGACGGCCAGCGTGTTGACGATTCCGCCGCCGAAGCAGAATCCGACCGCGCCGAGCTTGCCGCTGCTCTCCGGGCGCGCCTTGAGCCACGCGGCCGCGGCGATGAAGTCCTCGGTCATCTTCGCGCGGTCGACCTTCGCGAAGAGCTCCGCGCCCTTTTGGTCGTCGCCGGGGTAGCCGCCGACCGAGGTCAGGCCGTCCGGCGCGAACGCCATGAAGCCCGCCGTCCCGAGCCGCCGCGCCACGTCTTCGATGTAGGGGTTCAGCCCGCGGTTCTCGTGGACGACCAGGACGGCGGGAACCTTGCCGCTCGCCGCCGGCCGCACGAGGTATCCTTTGATCGAACCGTTCCCTTGCGGCGAGGCGACGGTGTCGGACTCGGTTCGAATCCGCTTGTCGTCCGGCGGGACCTGAATCGCCCACGCATAGTTCGGCTTGAGCGCGGCGAGCATCCCGGCCGCGGACAGCCCGCCGACGGCGAACCGCCTGGCGCGCGCGAGGAAGCTGCGGCGGCTGATCTCGCCGTGCACGTAGAGCTGGAAGAGGTCGAGCACCTCTTGCGGGAAGTCCGAGGCTTTTTTCCGTTCCATTGACGGCCAGAACCCGCCCCGGCCGGCAAAAGCCGCACGCCCGGCTCGCCGGCATGAAGGGCTTGCGGCGCTCGCAAGCGGAGACGGGAAGATGCACGACGTCGCGTCGCCGCTCACGGCGTGGTCGAACTTCTACGTGATCACCGGTTCGTCGGCGGGCGCGCTGACCGGGCTGATGTTCGTCGTCATCACGCTGGTGGCGGCGCAGCGCACGCAGCAGCGCGGCGAAGGCCTCGGGACGTTCAGCACGCCGACCGTCGTGCACTTCTGCACAGCACTGTTCGTCTCGGCGATGATCAGCGCGCCGTGGCCGGCGCTCGTCCCGCTCGCGGTCGTGCTCGGGATCGCGGGGCTCTACGGCATTGTCTACTGCGCGCTCGTCACACACCGCACGCGCCGGTTGAGCGTCTATCGCGCCGATCCCGAAGACTGGACCTGGTATTCGATCCTGCCGCTCGTTTCGTACATCGTGATCGCGGTCGGTGCGCTGCGGCTCGTCGCCGCGCCGTACGAGGCGCTCTACGAGTTCGCCGCAGCCACGCTGCTGCTGATCTTCATCGGGATCCACAACTCGTGGGACGTCGTCACCTACCTCACCGTCTTGCAGTACGAGGACGACGACGAAGCCGCCACGGCAAACGCGAACGCGAGCCCGAACCCGAAGTCGAGTCCCAGCGAGTAAGCAGCGCGACGAGCTCGTTGTGACCGCTGCCGTAGACGACCGGGCCACTACGGCTGAGCTGGCGTGTATTCATTGAGGTTCGCACGTTATCGTCAGTTGCCGCGGTAGGCAAGGCCCCACCGGTGCGGCGTCGTAAGAGCCGGTCATGCTGGCGAACGAGGACGCGATCGCGACGATCGCGGTCAGAGATCTGGAGAGAGGCCGGGAATTCTACGGTAACGCGCTCGGCCTCCGGGAGCTCACCGAACCGGAAAATCCCGACGTGATCATATACGAGAGCGGAAAGTCCAAGATTCAGGTCTACCGCTCGCTGTATGCCGGCACGAACAAGGCGACGGTCGCCACGTGGGCGGTCGACGACGTCGACGCGATCGTACAAGCGTTGCGCGCGAAGGGCGTGGTCTTCGAGCACTACGACTTGCCGCAGCTGTCATTACGAGGTGACGTGCACGTTGCGGAAAACGGGTTCCGGGTCGCCTGGTTCAAAGACCCCGACGGCAACGTTCTCAGCATCGTGAGCGCGCGCTAAGTGAGCAGCGAAGTCGGCGCCGTTGCATACAGAGCGATGGGATAGGTACATCGGTGAGTAGGCTGAGAGGTGCCGTCGCGTTTTGCGTCTCGTTGATCTTCTGCACGCTCGGCGTCTCGCTGCCGCGCGACGTCGTTCAGGCTGGCGAGGACACAACTGCCGAGGCCGACGTGTTGATCCAAGCGGGACATGAAGGCCGGCCGGACTGCGACCGCGAGCCGGCGACGCTGTGCCGGAACACGGGCGCGGCCGGCGAGATCGAGTGGACGCCGGTCGTTGCGGACGAGGCGACGCGCATTCTGAGAGCGGCCGGCGTCACGGTGATCCGCCGCCCCGCCTTCCTCAGCGGCCAGTATGACGTGAAGGACGCGATCTTTCTGCACTTCGACGGGAACGCGAATCCGTGCACGACCGGCGCGTCGGTGGGGTACCCGCAGCTCGCCCGTTCGGCCGAGGCGGCCGCCGAATGGAAGTCCTTGTGGAGGACGTTCTTTCCGTTCCGTTTCGAGCCGGACAACTTCACCTCGAACCTGTCCGGTTACTACGGTTTCAGGCACGTGCGCTCGGTGAGCGATGCCGCAATCGTGATCGAGGGCGGCGAGATGTCCTGTCCGGCACAGCACGCCTGGTTGAAGGATCACTTGAAGTTCGAAGGCGCGCTGATCGCGCACTTCCTCAGCAAGCGCCTCGGAAAGGGCGACGTCCCGCTTCCTAAAGAGTAAGCACCATCTGCTGTTCGACGAGACCGAGTTCGTTCGGGCAGCGGGCGCCGGTGTCGACGAATCCGAGCCGGCGGTACACGCTTCGGGCGCGCGCGTTGTCTTCGACGACGTTGAGGAAGAGCTTGGTAGCGCGCCGTTCGCGCGACCAGCGAACGACTGCACCGACCAGCGCGTCGGCGACGCCGCGCCCGCGCGCGAACGGGGCGACCCACATCGAGATCAGCTCGGTCGTGCCGTCCTCCTCGCCCGGAAGACCGCTCGCGATCCCCGCCGGTCGATGGTCGAGATATGCGACGACGTTGAACGGCACGGTACTCAGGCGAGCCCGCCAGCGCGCCTCGGCGTCGCGCTCGCCCGACCAATCCGCCAGCGTCGCACCGAACGCGTACGGCGCTTTCGCGAGCGCGTCCAGCCGCAACCGGCGGAACAGCCGCCAATCGTCGGCGCCGATCTCCCGAACCTCGACCATACGGCGAGATTTACTTCGTCGATCCTCCCTGCTCCTCAGAGATCGCGAGCGGCGCGCGCCCGCGGAGATCGCCGAACGGCGGCGAAGATGCGTCCCTCGGAGAGAACTTGATGCCGTACTTCCTCGTCGTTCGAGAGTGCAGCTCCGCATGGAACTGGTCCGTTCCGATGCGCCGCCAAGCCGAGTGGGACGCGCACGCCGCCTTTATGGATGCGCTCGTCGAACAGCGCGTCATCGTTGCCGGTGGCCCGCTCGGGGCCGAAGACGAAGCCCCGCGCATCATGCACGTCGTGAGCGCGCCCGACGCCGAGGCGGCCGAGGCGCGCATGGCCGAAGATCCGTGGACGCCGATGCAGCTCTTGAAGACCTATTCCATCGAGCCGTGGACGGTCCTGCTCGGCGGATTTCACAACCGCGAAGCGTCGTAGGCCTCTGTCCGAGCTGTGCTCGACACACGCGTCAGCTGCCCGTACCCAACGGGGCCTTCGCTATTCAAGAAATGACGCACTCCTTTCACGTCGGTGGCCAGAGGCGGCAGGACGCTACACAGCAACGAGTCGGCTTGAATCCGCAGTAATCTTCGTCAACTCCTCTATTTTTTCCGGCGGCCATGTTTCCGGGGCCGTAAGCCTCAGATTATGAGGGAGTTCACCAATAAAACTCTGTGCCACCGCTTCTTCCGTCTTTTGCTCCACTTCATTAAGCGCGGCCTTGAGCTGGCGCAGGAAAAACGCTCGCAGCTCCTGCAACATAGCGCGCAATACCTCGCTGTCGGTAGAGTCCAAGGCTTTCACTATGCCGTCTACGTTCGGATACCAGCCAAAGGTCCAATGGGTATCATCGGTCTTGCCAAACAAAATAGAACCGAGATGCACGCACTCAGCTTTTCGCGCATCAGGATAAAGAGACGCATTCGAAAAAAGCATCTTACTGATCCACCTTCGGAAATTCCACCCGCTCGCGCCAATCGTTAACTAAGTCGCGGATCGCCGATCGCCGATTTTTAAGGAACTGCGCCATTTCTCGCTTAAGATCTAGCGTCACAAACGGTTCTCCAACAAGATCGAAAAGCGCATCTATTGCTGTATCGCCTAGGCCCATCGCTCTGTCCACCACGTTGTCGATGATACGTGGGCTACGCTTTGCCGCCTCAATCAATGCTCCGCGATAGCCTTCCCGGTATTTAGTGAGCGGGTCATTCAATCGTTCGAAGCTTTGCCAATAATCGACGGAGAACCATTCCTCGCGATCTGTTGCATAAAGATGATTTCTCTTGTTGAACCGATCTCGCGCCGCAACCAGTATATCAAGCACGACTATACCGGAATAAACGTCAAGCGCTTTAGTGGCGGTCGCGCGAATAGGCACGCCGGTCGGATCGTCCATCACCTGTCCCCACGTCAAGACGACTTTGGACGGCACAACGGACAAAGCTGCCGGACCTTCCGGCCTATTGAGCAACTCCACCGCCGGAACGCGAAGGCCTAGAAAAGCTGCAAGTCTCGCGGCAAGAAACTCACGAAAGGGCTCGACCAGGCCATGCGATTCAAAACCTGGCTTTAGTACCGCCGAGCGTTCATTCGTGCCGTCGATGTAGAACCTTCCCCGACATGACCCGCCGGCTTCCTTCCCGGTATCTCGCCACACGGCCGTAGTGAGGGCTGGCCTCGCGAGTAAAACGCCGAGGGCTGACTCTTTCCAACTCAGGACGCCTTCTTCCGCGCCGAGTCCCAGCGCAGGCGGCTTTGGTTCTAAGTCGTCGGGTTGCATAGGACGAACGACAGGAGTGCCTCGGGCGAGGGGTAGGGACTGCTCAAGTGATAGGATACCATGAACGGTGAGCCAATCCTATACGGAGCGCGAATGATTACCTAAATCGCCCTACTTTGTCGTCGTCCGTGCTCGGCGGTTTTCGCGCTTAGAGCTGCGCCTCCACCCGTTCCAGCGCGCTGGTCAGCTGGCCGTCGAGGAGGCCGATCGTGCGCTGCGCACAGCGCGCGAAGCGGCGGTCGTGCGTCACCATGACGATCGTCGAGCCGTCCTTGTGAAGTTCTTCCAGCAGGTCCATGACGGACTGGCCGTTCGTCGTGTCCAGGTTGCCCGTCGGCTCGTCGGCGAGCAGCAGCGAGGGTTCGCCGGCGAGCGCGCGCGCGACCGCGACGCGCTGTTGCTGGCCGCCGGAAAGCTGCGCCGGATAATGCCCGCGCCGGTGCATGATCCCCACCCGCTCCAGCACGTTCGAGACGCGCGCCTTGCGCTCTGAGCGCGTCATCCCGCGGTAGACCAGCGGCAGCTCGACGTTCTCCTCGACCGTGAGGTCGCCGATCAGGTTGAAGCTCTGGAAGATGAAGCCGATCTCGCGGTTGCGGATCTTCGCCCGCTGGTTGAGCGAGAGCCGCGCGACCGGCCGGCCGTTGAGGACGTACTCGCCCGCCGTCGGAACGTCGAGCAAGCCGATGATCGAGAGCAGCGTCGACTTGCCGCAGCCCGAGGGTCCTTCGATCGAGACGTACTCGCCGCGCTCGATGTTGAGCGTCACGTCGCGCAGCGCGCGCGTTTCGACGGTGTCGGTGAAGTAGCTCTTCCCGATCTGCTTCATCTCGAGGAGCGGCGTGCTCATCGTGGGACTCGCTTTCGTGGAACGCTCGGGGTCGGCGATCATTGGAGACGCACCTCGGTTTGGCTGTCGTACTTGGACATGTCGGAGATGATGACGGTATCGCCCGGGCGCAGCCCGGAGACGACGGAGACGCGGTCGGCCGAACCGCGTCCGAGCCGGACGCGAACGCGCGCCGCGCGCCGGCCGCCGTCGGCGAGCTTGAACAGGTCGACCTCGGAGTTGTCGTTGGCGCCCGCGGGGCGGCCGATCGTCACCGAGTTCGGGATCCGCGAGAGCACGATCGAGCCGTCGACGTGCAGATCGGGGCGAGCACCCGGCGGCAACGCGCGGGTGAACGTCACGTCGACGTCGACGGTACCGTTCGAGGCCGACGGCGCGATGTGCGAGACGCGGCCGGTGACGATTCCGTTCCCGGTGTCGACCTTCGCCGCCATGCCGAGCGCGACTTGGTGCGCCTGCGCTTCGGGAACTTGCAGCACCGCCTTGAGGCTGCGCTGGTCGGCGACCTTCGCGATCTCCATTCCGGCGGGGAGCACCGCGCCGGGCTGCGTCTCGACCGTCTGCACGACGCCGTCGGCGCCGGCGAGAACGGTAAGCGTCGCGATCTCGGCTTGCTTCGCAGCGAGCTGGGCCTGCGCTTTCTGCACGTCGGCTTGCGCCGCCGCGATCTTCGCGCGCTGGTTCGACGCGTTCACCGCCGCCGACTCGCGCGCCGTCGCGACCGCGCGCTGCGCCTGCAAGGCGTTGATCTCGGCGGTCCGATAGACCGACGAGGCGGTGAGACCGCGCTGGTAGAGGCTCTTCTCCGCCGAGTAGTTGATCTGCGCGAGCTGGCTCTGCGAGCCGGCGTTCTTGACGTCGGCGTCGTCTTTGATCCCCGCCGCGACCGCCTGCTGGCGCGCGCTTTGCAGCTCCGCTTCCGCGACCGTCAGCGTCGCCTGCGCGTCGGCGGCGGCGGCGATCAAGTCGGGGTTGTCGAGCTGCGCGATCGGCGTGCCGGCACCGACGATCGCACCCGGCCGCACGTAGACGGCGCGCACCCTGCCGGGCTGCGCGCCCGAGACGATCTGGATGCGTTCGGAGACGAGCTTCCCGGCTTCGTCGACCGAGCTCACGAGCGTGCCCGAGCGCGCGGTGTCGGTGATGACGGTCGCGCGGTCGACGACGACCGCCGCGCGCGGCAAGTGCGAGACGAAGTAGACGGAGCCGGCGATCGCGCACGCGCCGGCGCCGATCCCGAGGATGGCGAGGAGGCGGCCGGGCCGCAGAGCAGGTTGTTCGCGAACGACGTCCATCGTGTACTACTCGTGGCGGAGAGCGACGGCGGGATCGACGCGCATCGCCCGAATCCCGGGCAGCAGCGCGGCGAGCAAGCCGGTCGCGAGCAAGGTCAGCGCGACCAGAACGTAGGTGAGCGGATCGAGCGGGGTGATCTCGTAGAGCTGCGAGGAGAGCGCTTGGGTGATGAACAGGCTGACCATCAGACCGATCACCAAGCCGAGCGTGCTTTGAACAAGCTGCGAGCGCAGCACGAGCGCCAGGATCGCGCGCGGCTGCGCGCCGATCGCGAGGCGAATGCCGAGCTCGGAGGTGCGCGAGGCGACCGCGTGCGAGGTGACGCCGTAGATCCCGACCAGCGCGAGGAGCAGCGCCGCCGCGGCGAGGCAGCTCAGCAAGATCATCCCCGCGCGCCACGACGCGTCTTTGACGGCGAGGATTTCCGCGACCGGCCGGATCGTCGGCGTCGCGACGAGCGGATCGAAGCGGGTGGTGAGCGCGGCGATCTGCGTGCTTAGGCTCGGCACGTTGCCGTTCGTGCGCACGAAGAGCGAGAACTGGTGCCGGCCGTCGACCGGCGTCGCGAACGCGCGCGTGTACAGCGCCGGCTGATCGTTTGCGGCCGTGTTTACGATCGAGCTCGCGACGCCGACCACCGAGAGCACCTTCGCGCCGTCGAAACCCTGCGTGTACACGTGCTTCCCGAGCGGATCGCCGGCGTCGAAGAGCTTCGCCATGCGCTGGTCGACGATCACCTCGTTGCTCGCCGCCGAGCTGACGCCGTCGCGGAAGTTCCGGCCGAACCCGACCGGAAGTCCGAGCGTTTGGAAGAACTCCGGCGTCACCGACGTCACGTTCAGGCTCCCGATCGGCGCGCCGCCCGGCTTGAGCGCGTACTGCTCGCCGAAGAACGTCGAGACCAGGCTGTGGTCTGCGTAGCCGACCGACGTGACGCCGGGGATCGCGCGCACCTCGCCGCTGAGCCGGTCGACGGCGTTGCGGTAGCTCTCGGCGGCGCCGTACTTCGCCACCGGCAGGTTGTAGTCGACCTCGTAGAGGTTGTCGGTCGAGAAGCCGTGGCCGACGTTCGAGGCGATGAAGAAGCTGTGCAGGAGCAGCCCGGCCGCGACCAGCAGCGGAAAAGCGAGCCCGATCTCGGCGACGCCGAGCGCGAAGCGCAGCCGGGGCGCGGCGAACGCGCCGCTGCGCGTCCCCGCCCGAATCCCCGCGCCGTCGCCGCCGCGGCGCTGGCGGATCATCGTCGGCAACACGCCGGCGAAGAGCGCGACGAACACCATCAGCACGGCGATGAACGCGAACACGTGGCCATCGGGACGGACGTTCGGCAGCCGCGCGATCGCGGGGCTCAGCGAGAGCGCGCCGGCGAAGAGCGTCGTCCCCAGCCAGGCGCCGAACAGCACGCCGAGCACGGCGAACAGCGTCGACTCGTAGATCAAGAGCGACGCGATCTGACCGCTCGAGGCGCCGAGCGCGGAGCGCAGCACGAACTCTTGCCCGCGCGAGGCGGCGCGCGTGAGCAGCAGGTTTCCGACGTTGAGGCAGGCGACCAGCAGCACCGCGATTACCGCCGCGAACAGCGTCCACAGATAGCGCCCTTCGTCGAGCGCGTCGCTGTTGAGCGGGTTCACCATCGCGCGCATGCTCTTCGCCGCGTCGGGGACCGGCTGTCCGGGCGGGAAGAGCGATGCGACGATGCGCTGCGCGTCGCTCGCGGCGGCGACCGGCGTCACGTTCGCCTTCAGCTTGCCGAACGTGTCGGTGATCAGCGGGTTGCCGTTGCCTTGATCGCCGACACTCTGCGCGGCGGAGCGCGAGATGCTCCAGAAATCCGGATGGAACGGCCCTTTGCGAATCGACTCCAGCGCCGGCGGCGCGACGCCGGCGATCACGAAGTCGAGCGGCTGCAAGGCCGAGGAGGGCGTGAAGCGCAGGCGCTGCCCCAGGACGTGCGGATCGGAGCCGAAGCGCCGCCGCCAGAGCTGATCGGAGATGACGACGGAATTCCCGCCGACGTCCGCCGCGGAAAGCAGCCGCCCGAGCTCGGGCTGCGCGCCGAGCAGCGAGAAAAAGTTCGGCGTCGCGATCCCGCGGTGCGCGGCGTACGTGACGCCGCTGCCGACGATCGCGCCCGGATCTTCGGCGACGGCGCCGACGGCATCGAACGAGTGCACGTTCGAAGCGACGGCTTTGTCCATCCCGGCCAGCAGCAGCGTCGCGCCCGGCTTCGCCGGATCGCCGATCGTGATGCGGACCAGGCGGTTCGCGTCGGGGAAGGGGAGCGGCTGGAGCAGCGCGGCATTGAACGCGGTGAAGACCGCGACGTTGCCGCCGATCGCGACCGCGAGCGTGCCGACGATGACCGCCGCGGAGACCGGCGACTTCAGCATCGAGCGAACCGCCGTCTTGAGGTTGCGCGCGAGCGCTTCCGCGTGCAGCGTCAAGCCGATCCAGAGGACGTCGAAAAAGTTCGCCGCCTTGCCGCCCGTCGCGTTGGCGCGAATCTGCTCGTGGTACTCGCCGCGAAACTCGGCGGGGCAAAAGGCGAGGGCGAGGTCGATGAGGCTCACGGCAGCACCCGTTCTTCCGTTCTTACGCTCTCGCGCTCGCCGGCAGCAGCCGGTACGAGCGCGCCAGCCGCACGAGGTCGGCGAGCCGCTCGGCTTCGGCGTGCGCGATCTTCCGCCCCCACGGCGTGAGGCGGTAGTAGCGGCGCCGCGGATCGATCGGATCGGCGCGGTCGACCTCGACGATCCAGCCGTCGGCCAGCATCTCTTTGATGAGCCGGTACAGCGTCCCCGCGCGCAGCTTCACGCTCCCGCCGGTCGCCGCTTCGACTTCCTTGGCGATGTGGTACCCGTGCCGCTCGCCCTGCGCCAGCGCGAGCATGATGTAAAAGCTGCTGGGACTCAGCGGCAAGAGCAGCTGGACGTTCTTCGACGCGGCCGTCGTCATCTCGCTTGTACCACCTCGTTGGTGCCTAGGGCGTAGAGATAGGCCTGTTCGGCTTGGCGCAGCGCGTACAGCGCCGAGAGCTGCGCGTTCTGAGCGGCGGCGTAGTTCGCTTGCGCGTTGAGGTAGAGCTCCAGGACCGACTTGCCGGCGCGGTACTGCGCTTGCCGGCCCTCGAGCAGCCGGCGCGCGAGGTCGACCGACTCGTCGTTCTCGCGCAGCAGTGCCTGTGCCGCGATGAGCTGCGCGAGCGCGGTGCGCACGTCGACCTGCACCGTCTGCTCTTCGGACTTTTCGGCGGCGACGGCCGACTCCAGCTGCGCCTTCGCGGT
Source organism: Candidatus Eremiobacterota bacterium (assembly GCA_019235885.1). Lineage (GTDB taxonomy): Bacteria > Vulcanimicrobiota > Vulcanimicrobiia > Vulcanimicrobiales > Vulcanimicrobiaceae > Vulcanimicrobium. The sequence goes on from JAFAKB010000014.1 coordinate 82,709, forward strand.
CGCGGTGTTCGCCGCGGTCAGGCCGCCGTCGTACAGCGGGATCTTCACCGCCGCCAGCCACTGCACCGCGGGCGAGGACTGCTGCGGAAAGAAGCCTTGCTGCTGTTGCTGGAACGCGTGCGAGGCCGAGCCGGTGAGGGTCGGCCGATTGCCGAGGCGCGCCGCGCGCACTTTCTGGCGGCCCGCGTCGGCGGCGCGAATCGTCGAGAGGTAGTCCGGGCGCAGCGTGAGCGCGGTCGCGAGCGCGACGTCGTAGCTGAGCGGCGTGCCGGCGGGGAGCGTCGTCGCGCGGCCGCTCGCGGGCGTCGGCTGCGGGCGGACGTCGGCGTCGGCCGGGAGTCCCAGCGCGTGCGCGAACTGCGCCAGCGCGACGATCTCTTGGCTCTGTGCGGTGACGACCTTCCCTTGCGCCTGAATCGTCGCCGCGTGCGCGGTCGCCAAGTCGATCGGCGCCGCGGTCCCGGCGTCGATCTGTGCCTTGATCAGCCGTTCCTGCGCGAGCCCCTGGTTGACGATCACCTGCGCGAGCGCGGTTTGCGCCTCGGCTCCGAGCGCGCCGAAGTAGGCCTGCGCGACGTTGTTGGTCAGCGTCTGCAGCGCGCGGCGGTACGTCTCGCGCGCGGCGTCTTCCGAGGCTTGCGCGGAGCGGATGTTGGAGAGCACCAGCCCGCCGTCGTAGAGCAGTTGGCTCAGCGTGAACGTCGCCCCGCTGGGCCCGTTTTGCAACGAGGTCGGCGAGACCAGCTGCGCGTTTCCGTTGAACGTCGGGCGCGCGCCGACGCGGGCGGTTTCCGTCGTCGCCGTCGCGAGGTGGAGCGGCGCGCGCGCGGCCTCGACGGTCGGCGACGTGGCCGCCGCGATCGCGATCGCCTGGTTGAGCGTCACGCGAGTCGGCACGCCGGTCACGGGACGCGGCGTGAGCGCGTCGCTCGGCGCGGCGCCATAGGCCGGGAACGGCAGCGCGGCGCCCGCGGGCGCGGGAAATGCGGAAGCGGCCACCGTGAGGGCGGCCCCCAGGGCCCGGAACCGGGGCTGTATCCAATCCCACTGCATCCATAAAGATTATAGTTGGGCTGGACACATCGCGTCAAGTGTAGTAAGATCGCCGTAGCAAAAGACGCCCGCCGGTCATCGACGCGCCCTTTTCTCTTCGAGAAGGCGGCGCGAGCGATCCGATACGTCCGGCAGCTAAGACTTCGTCTTGAGTATTCTGTGTGAGGGTGCCGCAGTGTCAGCCGGACTGTTCCCGTTTGCAATCGCCTTGCTCGTCGCCGCAGCGGCTCTCCTCGCCTGCGCGCTCGGTGCGCCGCTGTTCGCGAGAATTCGCCAGCCGCGCGTCGTCGCGGAGCTCTGCGTCGGTATTCTGGCAGGCTTTGCGCTCGCGCAGGGCGCCGCGGCGTTCGGCCTCCCGGTTCTGACGGCGCAGGTGAAGGGAATTCTGTACTGGATCAGCGAGCCGGCGCTGCTGGCGTACATGTTCTGCCTGGGCTACGCGACGAACCTGACGCACCTGCGCGACGGGCTCGCGCGCTCCTCGTCGATCGCCTTCTCGCGCATCAGCGTCGCGTTCACGCTCACGTTCCTTATCTTGTCGGTGAATTGGGCGTGGGGCATCGACCCCGCGCCCTCGCTGGGCGGAAAGCTCGCGATCTGCGGCGCGATGTCGGTGACGGCGTTCCCGGTGATGGCGCGCATCCTCGACGAGCTGCGCATGTTGTCGAGCCGCGTGGGGTTGACCGCGCTCTCCGCAGCCGGGGTCGACGACGCGCTTGCGTGGACACTGCTCGGCGTGCTGGGCGCGATCGCGACGGGTTCCGCCGCGGGGATCGATCCGGTCCTCGTCGCCTTCGGCGCCGGCCTGCTGACGCCGCGCCTCCCCGCGATCTCGGAGCCGCTCAAGCAGGTGCAGCAGTGGGCGACCAGGCTGATGCCGTTGTTCTTCACGCTGTCCGGGATGAACGCCGTCGTCACGGGCTGGGTGACGGCGCTCCCCGCGATCGCGCTGTGGACCGCGTGGGCGACGGTGACCACGGCCGGCGGGAGCTATGCAGCGGCGCGCGCAAACCGCTTCGGCAAGCAGAGCTCCCTCACGATCGCCGCGCTGATGAACTGCCGCGGCGTGGTCGGATTGATCTTTCTCTCGGTCGGGTTGCGCAACGGCTTGATCACGCAGCACACCTACGCCGTGCTGCTCGGCGTGGCGCTCGCGACGACGTTCCTCACCACGCCGATCGTTATCCTGACGGCGCGTGTGCGCCAGGGCGCCGCCGGCGGCGCCGCCCAGCCTGCGAGCGCACTGCTTGCGGAAGTCTCGTAATCTCATCTCGCTCTCATCACCCACCTACGGAGGCTCGACTCACATGAAAAAGATGTTCTGGACCGCACCGGCCGCGCTGCTGCTGGCGGCGTCGTTGGCTCCCGTCGCAGCGCTCGCGCAGCAGGGACCCGGCCCCGACCAAATGCAGAAGATGCAGGCGCTGGGGCAGCAGATTCAAGCGCTGCACAAGCAGGCTCACGTGAAGATGCTCGCCGCGATCACGCCCGAGCACCGCAAGCTCGTCGCGAAGCTGAAGGCGCAGCACGTCGCCGAGGACAAGGCGACGAAGATCGTCGATGCGGCGCTCACGCCGCGCGAGACAGCCGCCGTGCTGAAGATCGACAACGAGCGCCGCGCGCAGGAGCACAAGCTCGTCGCGTCGGTCGGGCCGGGGCTCATGCTGCAGGAAGGCAAAGCCGATCCCGGCCAACTGCTGCTCGATTCGCAGCACCTCCAGCTGATGACGCCGTAGGCCGTCTCGACAGCGCAGTCTGAAAGCTCCATGTTACCGAGAATGCAGTAGGCAGGTGGCACCATGATGATGATCAAGCGCGCGGGCGACGACGAGCGGTTCAGCGGCCAAAAGCCGCAGCTCACGCGTCCCGTCGACGCACGGCGAATCGCGCGGCTGTTCTTGCCGTACTGGCGCCAGGAGCTGGTGGTCCTGACGTGCATCATCGCCGCTGCCGTTCTCGGTCTCGCGCCGGCCATCTTGAGCAAGCACCTCATCGACGTCTCGCTGGCGCACCGCAGCGCGCCGGGGCTGACCACCGACGTCGCGCTGATGATCGGCGCGGCGCTGCTCGCGGCGCTGTGCGGCGTCGCGCAGGGGTACTTCAACTCCGTCGTCGGCCAGGGGATCATGCGCGACCTGCGGGTCAAGCTGGTCACGCACCTCTTCGCGATGCCGATCTCGTTCTTCACCGGCACGAAGACCGGCAAGATCATGAACCGGGTGACCAGCGACGTCGACAACGTGGAGAGCGTCGTCACCGTCACCCTCTCCTCGGTGCTGACCAACCTCACGATCATCCTGAGCGCGGTCGCGGCGATGCTCGCGATCAGCTGGAAGCTCTCGATCGTCGCGCTCATCGTCCTCCCGCTCATGGTGGCGCCGCTGTTCCCGGTCGGCAAGCGCATGTACACGGTGAAGAAGGCGACGCGCGAGAAGCGCGACGAGATGCAGGGGATCACCCAGGAGGCGCTCTCGATCTCCGGCATCACGCTGGTGAAGTCGTTCGTGCGCGCGGCGTTCGAGAGCACGCGCTACGCCCGGCTCGCCGACGAATTGATGAAGGCGGAGATCTCGCTCGCGATGGTCGGCCGCTGGTTCATGGGGCTCATCAGCGCGATGGTCACGATCGGGCCGGCGATCGTGTGGCTGGCCGGCGGCTACCTCTTCCTGCGCGGCGAGATCTCGATCGGTACGATCGTCGCGTTCGTCGCGCTGCTGGCGCGGCTCTACGGGCCGGCGTCCCAGCTGATCGGCGTGCAGGTGCAGATCGTCAGCGCGCTCGCGGTCTTCGAGCGCATCTTCGAGTACCTCGACTTCGTGCGCGAGCCTTCCGGGACGCGCGAGCTGACGGGTGACGTCGCAGGGAAGATCGGCTTCGAGAACGTGAGCTTCTCGTACGTGCCGGAGCGCCCGGCGCTGCGCGACGTCGACCTGACGATCGAGCCGGGCCAGGTGGCCGCGCTCGTCGGTCCCTCGGGTGCGGGGAAGACGACCTTGACGCACCTCGTCTCGCGCTTCTACGACCCGCAGTCCGGCCGGGTGACGATCGACGGCGCCGACGTCAAGGAGTTCGACGTCGAGTCGCTCCGCTCGCACATCGGCATCGTCACCCAAGAGACGTACCTGTTCCACGACACGATCGAGGCGAATCTGCGCTATGCGAACGAGAACGCGACGCACGAGGAGATCGAGGCCGCGGCGCGCGCGGCGAACCTGCTTTCGTTCATCGAGTCGCTGCCGGACGGGTTCAAGACCGTCGTCGGCGAGCGCGGGCACAAGCTCTCGGGCGGCGAGCGCCAGCGGCTCGCGATCGCGCGCGTCCTGCTGAAGAACCCGCAGATCCTCATCCTGGACGAAGCGACCAGCTCGCTCGACTCCGAGAACGAGGCGCTCATCCAAGCCGCGTTCGAGAAGGTGATGCGCGGGCGCACCAGCCTGGTGATCGCGCACCGTCTTTCGACGATCATCTCGGCCGACGTCATCTTCGTCGTCGACGGCGGCCGCATCGTCGAGTCCGGCAAGCACGCCGACCTGCTCGCCCGCGACGGCCCGTACGCGCAGCTCTACCGGACGCAGTTCAAGAGCGGCTCGGCGCCGGTGCGTGCGCCGGAGCCGGAGCGCGAGGCGGAGACCGTCGCGCCGAACGGCCGGCCAATGATGAAAATGAAGATGCGCCCGGCGGGCTGAGGTTCTTCTGCTGAAAGCGCCGGCGCACGACGAGCTGCACGTGTGGCGGGGGACGGTCGATATGGAGATCGTCCCCGGCGACTTGGCACTGCTCGACGCTGACGAACGCGAGCGGCTCGAGCGCATGCGCGTGCCGGGCGAGCGCGCGCGGTTCTCCAGCGCGCACGCCGGGATGCGGCGCGTCTTCGCCGCCTATCTCGGCGCCGAGGCGAGCGCGATTCGTTTCGGGCGCGCGCGCTGTCCGCGGTGCGGCAGCCCGGATCACGGACCGCCGCGCATCGTCGCGCCCGAGACGGAGCTGGCGTTCAGCCTCTCGCACTCGGGCCGGCGGTGGATGCTCGCCGTCGCGCCCGGCGGGCCGGTCGGAATCGACGTCGAGCAGGACGCGGGGCGAGATCTCGACGCCGTGCAGCACGTACTGAGCGACGCGGAACGTGTGAACTTCGATGCGCTTGCCGGTGAGCGCGAGCGCCTTCTGTTCTTGCTGCGCGCGTGGACGCGCAAGGAAGCGGTGTGCAAGGCGCTCGGAATCGGGCTCGGCGCCGACGTGACGGCGCTCGAGGTGCATCCGCGTGAAGCCGGGCCGGTCGAGGTGACGTTCGGCGCCGGCCCCTGGGATGCGCGCGCGTGGACGGTGGCCGAGCTTTGCGGCGATGAGGATGAGGTCGCCGCGTTCGCTCGGCCGCGCGGCCGAACACGTTCCTTCGTGGTGCGCGAGGTCGCTGCGCTGTTGCCGAGCAAATGAGCGGCATGAGCTTCGTCTCGATCGTGCTCTCCGCCGTCCTCGCGCTGGCGGGATCGCCCGCGGCGCAACGCTCCGGCGACGCCGAGTTCGCGCGCGGTCACTGGGACGCCGCGCTTACCGCATACGCGGCGCAGCTTGCGAGAGCGCCGCACGATCCCGACGCGCTGCGCGGGCTCGGAACGATCTATCTCTACCGCAACGACCTGCGCCGCGCGCGCACGTACTTGACCGAAGCCGCGCGCCTCAACCCCGACGACATGATGACGCAGTCGCGGCTGCGCGCGCTCACCGAGCGCGAGCCCAGCGCGCAGAACTTCCGCATCACCATGCCGAGCGATCCCGTTCGGATCCCGTTCGTCGCGACGGATCCGCTGCCGCTCGTGCGCGCGAAGATCGACGGCAAGGACGCGCTGCTCGTGCTCGACACCGGCGGCGGCGCGGTCGACCTCACCGTCGCCGGCGCGAAGCGGCTCGGCGTCGCCTCGCACGTCGCCGGGATCGGCATCTTCGCCGGCGGCAAGAAGGCAGAGATGCGCTCGGGCCGCATCGACCGCATCGACGTCGCCGGGCTGACGGTGCGCGGAATCCCGTGCATGGTGACGCCGGAGCCGCTGAAGCTCGCAGGCCGCGACGTCGACGGCTCGATCGGCACGATCTTCCTGCGGCACTTCCTCTCGACGATCGACTACCCGCACGGCGCGCTGATCTTGCGCCGGGCCTCGGATTCCGCGGCGTTCGAGCGCACCGCCGCGGCGAACGGTTCGGCGGTCGTGCCGATGTGGCTGGTGAGCGACCACTTCATCTTCGCCCCCGCGCGCGTCAACGACGCCGCCGACGCGCTGTTCAGCATCGACACCGGCGGCGAGGGGATCGGCGTGCAGCTCAGCACCGAAGAGATCGCCGCCGCGAAGGTCTCTCTCGAAGGCGCGCGCACCGGGAGCTTCGCCGGCGGCGGCGGAGCGGTGCGCACGCAGTCGTTCACCGTCCCGTCCGTCTCGATCGGCAGCTTCACGGAACGCAACGTCCCCGGCCTCTACTTCCCCGACGCCAATCAGTTTCAGATATTCCCGTTCCAAGTCGGCGGCCTGCTCTCGCACGAATTCTTCCGCCACACAGAGCTCTCGTTCGACTTCGAAGCGATGAAGCTCGTCGTCACCACGCCGACAACCGGACCGTGACGATCTGGCCGTTGTGACCTCGCCTCTTCTGCGTGACTATTGTGCGGCGACTTTGGGGTTACGCCGAGGCCTCGCGGGCACCGGACGCACAGGCGGTGACGTGCGCGTGATTCCTTCGGGGCTCGCAAGTTGTCGTTCAAGTGCCGTGAACGCGTCGATTAGTTCACGCGCCTCGAAAACCCGGTTGCGTTGACCAGCCTTTGCCGGCGTCAGCACCTCCGCGTCGACGAGCTCATCGACAGCTCGATTGACGGCACGAAACGTGCGGCCCAGCACGGTCGCCGCACCCCTCACAGTCAATAACGGCATTGCAGGCAGGTGCTGCAGCAGGACGACCGCTGACGAGTCCGAGCGCACTCCTCCGAGTCGCGCGCGCCATTCGATTTGAAGCTCCTGGACCCGCCGCTCGAAGGATTCGGCATCGGCGACGGCACGCGTGCATGCGGCCGCGAAAAACCCAACCCAAGCGTTTATCGCTTCGGTCGCCTGCGGCGATGAGGGTGACCCGACGTATCTCGTCGAGTCGAGCCCCCGGACGTAGTCACGCGCACGGGTCGCGAGTGCCAGCGAGACGGGGGCAGCAACGCGCGTCGTTAAACCTCGGCGCCCCAGAACCATATAGATCAGCGCTCGCCCGGTGCGACCGTTTCCGTCGGCGAACGGGTGAATTGTCTCAAACTGCGCATGCGCAATCGCCGCCTGTGCGATCGCCGGCAGGTTATCGCCGTTGCAAAACTCTGCCAGATCGTCAAGCAAGTGCGGTACCGCCTGCGGCGGCGGCGGCACGAATGCGGCCTGCAAGGGGTTGAAGTCGCTGCCCCCGATCCAGTTTTGCTCGGTGCGGATAACACCGGCATGCTTAGCCTTGTCAGTGTGCACTAAAAGCCGCCGATGAACTTCCAGAACGCGCTTGACGGTAACCGGTCCGGCGACATCGTGCACCGCATACGCCATTGCATCGACATTCGCGAGCACTTCGTTCGCTGTCTCATCGCTTATTGCCGCGCCTTCAGCGCGCGCTGCGTCGGCGCGAAGAAGCCGCTGCGGCGATACACGAAGGCCTTCGATGTGTGACGAGGCGACCGCTTCGGCGCGTAGCAATAGTCTAGCGAGCGCTTCGGTATTCGTGAGCGCCGAGGCCCCGGCGTTCAGGCGTGCAATCGCGCTCGTAGCGTCCGCTACGTCCGCCGCGACGTCGCCGTCAAGCTTGAACGGGCGCCCGGCCAAAGGGTCGGGAATGTATGCATGATACCGCCCGCCCGCTCGATCCCTTCGTGGAATCCCGAGCCCAGCGATGTCGGACACCCAGTACTGGGGTTCTAGCCTTCCCAAAGTATCATCTCTGGCGGCCTTATTATACTTTATCTTGTAAAGTATAACAAGAGTCTGTCCGTCCTCGTCGGCCGATCTGGGTTCTCGGGCGCAGAACGAAGAGGCGAGGCTCGCAGAAGCCTCGCCTCTTCTTCTTTATGCGCGGGGTCCTTAGGCCTTGGCTGCGGCGACGGCCCAGTGCATGCCGTCGCGGGTCGGGACGAGGCCGTCTTCGAACAGCGGCTGCTCGAGCGGGCGCTTCGAGCCGAGCAGCGAGTTGATCTGCATGGCGGTGATCTCGGAGGTGAGCTTGCGGTAGAACTCGCCGCGCTCGCCGCCGGCAGCCGGCGCGACCGGTTCGGCCGCAGCCTCGGGGAACAGCGTGTCGCCGAGCTCCGCGCGCTGCTCGAAGAACGCCGCCGCGTCGAAGAGCTCTTCGTTGTTGTTGCCCACCCCGCCGACCAGGTTGATGAACGCCTCGTCTTCCGGCGTCTTGGCGCCGAGAACTTTCTTCGCTTCCCAGAAGTACGACGTCTCTTCCTGCTCCACGTTGTAGAACGCCAGCAGGAAGTCGTAGAAGTTCGCGTACTCGCGGCGGTAGCGCTTCTCGAACTCGTCGAAGATCGCTACCTCGTTCGCCTTCCCGCCGCGCAGGTAGGTGTTGACGGACCGCGCGACCTGCAGACCCGAGTAGGTCGCCAGGTGCACGCCCGACGAGAAGACCGGGTCGACGAAGCACGCCGAGTCGCCGATCAGCGCCAGGCCGGGGATCCAGAACTTCGTGTTGGCGTACGAGTAGTCTTTGCGCGCGCGGACCTCGCCGTAGATTCCCTCCGTCACGCGGGTGGCGTCCTTGAGCAGGTCCTTGATCGGCTTGCATTTCTCGATGTAGCGCGCCAGCGAGGCCGGCAGGTCGTTCGTCAGCTCCCCGGCTTTGGACTTGTCGATGACGACGCCGACGCTGGTGAGCTCCTTGCGCAGCGGGATGTACCAGAACCAGCCCTCGTCGAAAGCGGCGCAGAAGATGTTGCCGCTGAGCGGTGGCGGGAGCCGGCCGCCGTTCTCGAAGTAGCCGAACACGGCGATGTTCTGGAAGTACTTCGAGAAGATGCGCTCGCCGACTTTGCGCGCGAGCGGGCTCTCGTGCCCGGCGCCGTCGACGACGTACTTGGCGCGGATCGTCTCGGCGTCGCCCTGCTCGTCGAGGAACGTCAGCCCGGCGACGCGCCCGTCCTCTTCGAGCGTTCCGGTGACCTTGCAGCCGACGCGAACGCTGACGCCTTTCTTACGCGCGTTCTCGAGCAGGATGCGGTCGAACACGACGCGCTCGACCTGGTAGGCCGTCGACGTCGGCCCGGCCATCTTCTGCGAGCTGGCGAAGTCGAACACCCACGGGTTGGGGTTCTTGCCCCAGCGGAACGTCCCGCCGTGCTTGAGGATGAAGTTCGCCTTTTTGATCTCTTCGGAAACGCCGAGCAGCGGGCAAATTCCGTGGATCGTCGCAGGAAGCAGCGATTCGCCGATCTTGTACTTGGGCGTCGTCTCACGCTCGAGCAGCGTGACCTTGTGTCCTTGCATGGCGATGAGCGTCGCGGCGGTGCAGCCGGCCGGGCCGGCCCCGACCACGACGCAATCGACCGAATCTCTGTGTCCGTTCGTAGACTGCGGTGTCACGATTATCTCCAATTTCTCAGTGTGATGGCGTTAGAGTGAGCTGACTCTGCGTTCGGGGATCGACGGGAGGCTGCAGAGTACGTCCGAGAGCTCCCGCCCGAGAACGGGTGCGTGTTCGGTGGTGATCGAGACGTGGTTACCGGGAACGGTGGTGCGATGGAGCTGCCGGCTCACCGCGACCAAGCCCCATCCCAGCGTGCCGGCTTCGCTGTGGAGCATCCGCTCCGCGACGGGGAAGCTGTGTTCCGCCGCAAAGAGGTGGATCGGCATCGCGATCCCCGGCGGCGCATAGGTTTCTTCGGCGTGGAGGTGTGCCGCGACGCGAGCGCAGAGCGCGCGGATCTCCGCGTCCGCCCACGCGGCGAGATGGGCGGGAAGCGCGTCGCGCTCGCGGCAGTGCGCGAGCAGCTCTTCGAAGCTGCCCGCTGCGTCGGCTTCGTCGCCGAGCACGACGCCGTTGCGGTGCAGCAGCGCGCGCAGCGCCGCGCGCGCGTTCCCGAGCTGCAGCTTGTCGCGCGAGCGCCGTGCCGTCGGGCACATGCTGTCGATCAGCCCCAAGAACTCGACCGGCAGCCCGCGCGCGAGCAGCTGCGCGGCGATCTCGTACGCAACGACGCCGCCGAACGACCAGCCCGCGATGCGGTACGGCCCGGCCGGCTGCACGGCGAGGATCATCTCCAGCTTGCGCGCGGCGATCTCTTCGACGCTGTGCAGCTGCGGTTCGTCGAGCGGCACGGCGGGCACGCCGTAGACCGGCACGTCCGCGGCGATGTGCCGGCTCAGTCGGGTGAAGTACAGGTCGTCGCCGAACAGCTCGTGGATCAGGAACAGCGGCGGTTCCGTGCCGCCCGAGCGAACCGGGATCGCCGCGTGCGCAGCGTCGCCGTGCGGCTGCGCGGCGAAGTACGCCGCCAGCGCGCGCACCGTCGGGTGCTGGAAGATCACCGCGACGCTCGGCAGGCGCAAGCCGTACCGCTTCAGCGCGTTGGCCAGGCGCATCGTGATCAGCGAGTGCCCGCCGAGCTCGAAGAAGTTGTCGTCGCGCCCGACCCGCTCGACGTTCAGCAGCTCGCTCCAGATCGCGGCGAGCGCGGTCTCGAGCTCGCCGGCCGGTGCTTCATACGCGCGCGGCGTCTCGCCGGGAACCGGCAGCGCTTTGCGGTCGAGCTTTCCGCTCGAGGTGCGCGGGAACTCTTCGAGGTGCACGTACAGCGCCGGCACCATGTACTCGGGAAGCCCGGCGAGCAGATGGGCGCGCAACGTTTGCGCGTCGAGCGCTTCGGGCGCGGTGTAGTACGCGACCAGATGCTTCTCGCTCGCGCGGTCGTTGGGCGCGGTGACCGCGACCTCGCGCAGGCCGGGGAACGTCGCCAGCCGCGCTTCGATCTCGCCGAGCTCGATGCGGAAGCCGTGAATCTTCACCTGGAAGTCGTTGCGGCCCAAGTACTCGATCGCGCCGTCGGGAAGGAAGCGCGCGAGATCGCCGGTCTTGTACAGCCGCTCGCCGGCGACGAACGGGTTCGCGACGAAACGCTCCGCGGTCAGCTCGGGACGGTTCAGATAGCCGCGCCCGACCTGCACGCCGCCGATGTACAGCTCGCCCGCGACGCCGACCGGAACCGGTTCCAGGTGCGCGTCGAGGACGTACATCCGCGTGTTCGCGATCGGCTTGCCGATCGGGACGTTCACCGGCACGTTCTCGCGCGGGCACCGCCACGCCGTCACCTCCACCGCCGCTTCGGTCGGGCCGTACAGGTTCGAGAGCTGCACGAAGGGCAGCCGCTCGTAGAAGCGTTCGGCCTGCGCCTTGGTCAGCGCTTCGCCGCTGCAGAATACGTTCTTCAGCGACGTGCAACGTGCCGCCACATCGGGCTCGTCGAGGAAATATCCGAGCATCGAGGGCACGAAGTGCACGTTCGTGATCCGGCGCTCCTGAACGGTGCGCACGAGATAGTCGGGGTCTTTGTGGCCGTCTTCGCGCGCCATCACCAAACGCGCGCCGAACAGCAGCGGCCAGAACAGCTCGCCGACCGAGACGTCGAAGCTGAACGGCGTCTTCTGCAGCACCGCGTCGCCCGGCTGCAGCGCGTACGCGTCCTGCGCCCACAGCAGCCGGTTCACCACCGCGCGGTGCTCGTTCATCGCGCCTTTCGGCCGCCCGGTCGAGCCGGACGTGTAGATGACGTAGGCCAGGTGTGCCGGGAGCAGCCCGTCGCGCGCGAGATCCGCGTCCGATTCGCCGGCCCACTTCGCCGCATCGGCGACGACGTCGACCACGGGCCCGCCGTCGCGCGCGAGCAGCGCGTGCACGTTCGCGCCGACCGCGCCGTGCGTGAGCACCAGCACCGGCGCGCTGTCGCCGAGCACGTACGCCATCCGCTCGGCGGGATACTCGGGATCGAGCGGGACGTACCCGCCGCCGGCCTTGAAGACCGCCAGCAGCGCGACGAGCATCTCGGCGCTGCGCTGCATGCACACTCCGACCAGCTTGTCCGGGCCGACGCCGCGCGCGCGCAGACGACGCGCGAGCCGGTTCGCCCGCGCGTTCAGCTCGGCGTAGCTCAGCCGCGCGTGCTCGTCCTCGACCGCGACGGCGTCGGACGACCTGCGTACCTGCGTTTCGAACAGCTCGTGCACGCACGCGTCGGGGTACGCGCGCTCGGTCGCGTTCCATTCGAACAGCACTTGGCGGCGCTCTCGCTCGGAGAGCAGCGAGACGAGATCGAGCTTCATCCCTCGTCCTCCACCATCGCGGCGACGATGCGCCGCAGGTAGCCGCAGTAGCGCTCGATCGTCGCCGCGTCGAAGAGCGCAGTCGCGTAGATCACCCGGCCCGCGATCCGCTCGCCGTGCTCGGCCAGCTCCAAGGTGAGATCGACTTGCGCGCTGACGGCCGACGCCGGCGCGGAGGCAGGCGACTGCGTCGCGAGCCCGTCGAGGGCGCGCGCTCCGCGCTCGGCGTTGTTCCACACGAACGTCGTCTGGAAGATCGCGTTGTGCGCGAGGCTGCGCGGCGGGTTCACCGCCTCGACGACCTGCTCGAACGGGACGTCCTGGTGGTCTTGGCCCGCGATCACGCGGTCCTTGACGCGGTTCAGCATTTCGCCGACCGTCGCGTCGCCGCCGAAGTCCAAGCGCAGCGCGAGCGTGTTGACGAAGAAGCCGATCAGCGGTTCGAGCTCCGGCCGCGGGCGGTTCGCGACCTGCGTGCCGATCACGGCGTCGTCCTGACCGGAGAGCCGCGCGAGCAGCGCGCCCCACGCGGTGAGCAGCGTGATGAACAGCGTCGTCCCGTGCCGGCGGCTCAGCGCCTTCACGCGCGCGGTCGTCTCGGCGTCGAGCTCGAAGGCGAGCTGCGCACCGCGATGATCGCTCACCGCCGGACGCGGCCGGTCCGCCGGCAATTCGAGCAACACCGGCGCTCCGGCGAGCGTGCGCTGCCAGTATGCGACCTGGTCTTGCAGCGTTTGACCGGAGAGCCACTGCCGCTGCCAGACCGCGTAGTCCGCGTACTGAATCGCGAGCGGCGCGAGCGGACTCGGCCGGCCGGCGCGATACGCGGCGTACAGCGCGTTGAGCTCGCGCATGAAGACGCCGGTCGACCAGCCGTCGGAGACGAGGTGGTGCATCGTCACCGCCAGCAGGTGCTCGTCGTCCGCGGTCGTGACGAGACGGCCGCGAACGAGCGGACCGGCCTGCAGGTCGAACGGTGATCGCCGTTCGGCCATCGAGATCCGCTGCAGCTCGGCGGCGGCGTCCGGCATCTCGCGCAGGTCGTGCTCGACGAGCCGGAAGCCGGCGTCCGGCGCACCGATGCGCTGCACCGGCTCACCGTCCACTTCGGCAAAGGTGGTGTGCAGCGGCTCGTGGCGCGCGACGATCTCGTTCAGCGCGCGCCGCAGCGCGTTCGCGTCGAGCTCGCCCTTCAGCGGCAGGCCGAACGGGATGTGGTACGTGCGACCGGGATCGAGCTGCACCGAGAACCACAGCCGCTCTTGCGAGAACGAGAGCGGGATGCGTTCGCTGCGATCGACCGGGAGGATCGGCGGCAGCGCGCTGCGCGCCGAGGTTTCGAGCGCGCGGGCGAACTCCGCCAGCGTCGGGTGCGCGAACACGTCGCTGAGCTTCGCCTCGAGGGCGAACGCTTGGCGCACGCGCGAGAGCACGCGCATCGCGAGCAGCGAGTGCCCGCCGAGCTCGAAGAAGTTGTCGTTGCGCCCGACGCGCTCTACGTTCAGCAGCTCGCTCCAGATCGCGGCGAGCGCGGCCTCGAGCTCGCCGGCCGGCGCTTCGTACGCGCGCAACGCGTAGCCCGAACCGTCGGGCGCGAGGAGCGCCTTGCGGTCGAGCTTCCCGCTCGGCGTGAGCGGGAACGACTCCAGACGCACGTACGCCGCGGGAAGCATGTAGTCGGGCAGCGTCGCCGTCAGATGCGCGCGCAGCGCTTGCGCGTCGAGCTCTTCCGCCGCCGTGTAGTACGCGACCAGCCGTCTGTGGCCGGAGCCGTCTTCGGGTGCGGTGACGACCGCTTCGCGAACGCCGGGGTACGCCGCCAGGCGTGCTTCGATCTCGCCGAGCTCGATCCGGAAGCCTCGGATCTTCACCTGGAAGTCGTTGCGGCCGAGATATTCGATGCTGCCGTCGGGAAGGAAGCGCGCGAGGTCGCCGGTCTTGTACAGCCGGTCGCCTGCGACGAACGGGTTCGCGATGAAGCGTTCCGCGGTCAGCTCGGGACGGTTCCAATAGCCGCGGCCGACCTGCACGCCGCCGACGTACAGCTCGCCCGCCACGCCGATCGGAACCGGCTCCAAGCGCGCGTCCAAGACGTACGTTCTCGTGTTGGCGATCGGCTTGCCGATCGGAACGTTGGCCGGCACGTTCTCGCGCGGGCAGCGCCAGGCGGTGACGTCGACCGCCGCTTCGGTCGGACCGTACAGGTTCGAGAGCTGCACGAACGGCAGGCGCTCGTGGCAGCGTTCGACCAGCGCTTTGGTGAGCGCCTCGCCGCTGCACACGACGTTCTTCAGCGAGGCGCAGCGCGCCGCGAGGTCGGGCTCGTCCAGGAAATACCCGAGCATCGAGGGCACGAAGTGCATCGTCGTGATGCGCCGCTCGCCGGCGACGTGCGCGAGGTACTCGGGATCCTTGTGGCCGCCGGGCCGCGCCATCACCAGACGCGCTCCGCTCAGCAGCGGCCAGAACAGCTCCCACACCGAGACGTCGAAGCTGAACGGCGTCTTCTGCAGCACGGCGTCGTCCGCGCCGAGCGCGTACGCCTCTTGCATCCAGAGCAATCGGTTGACGACCGCGCGGTGTTCGTTCATCGCGCCTTTCGGCCGGCCGGTCGAGCCCGACGTGTAGATGACGTAGGCCAGATGCGAAGGCAACAGGCCGTCGCGCGCGAGATCGTCGTCCGGCTGGCCGGCCCACTCCGCGGCGCCGGCGGCGACGTCGAGCGACGGCGCGCCGCTGTGCGCGAGCGTCTCGCGCGCCTCCGCGCCGACGGCGGCGTGCGTGAGCACCAGCGCGGGCGCGCTGTCCTCGACGACGTACGCCAGCCGCTCCGCCGGGTACTCCGGATCGAGCGGGACGTACGCGCCGCCGGCTTTGAAGATCGCAAGCAACGCGACGACGAGCTCGACGCCGCGCTCCATGCACACCGCGACCCGCACGTCGGGGCCGACGCCGTGCGCGCGCAGCCGGCGCGCCAAACGGTTCGCCCGCGCGTTGAGCTCGGCGTAGCTGAGCGCCGTGCGCTCGTCCTCGACCGCGACCGCGTCGGGCGACGTGCGAACCTGCGCCTCGAAGAGCTCGTGCACGCACAGATCGGCCGGGTACGGACGTTCCGTCGCGTTCCAATCGACCAGCATTCGCGCGCGCTCGCGTTCCGCGAGCACGCCGACGGAGGTGAGCGCGCGAGCCGGCTCGCACTCGAGCGCGTCGACGAGCTGCGCGAGCACCGTTTGCATCGACTCGCACAGCGCGTTGGGGTCGACCGACGCGTCGGTCTGCGCCGAGAGGCTCAGCTCGTCGCCGTGGTCGTTGACCGAGATCGTGACCGGATAGTTGGTGCGCTCCTCACCGCCGCGCGCCGCGATCCCTTTCCAGGCGCCCTCGTCCTCCTGCTTCTTGCGCGGCTTGCCGTGGCGGTAATTGAGCAGCGAGCTGAACAGCGGCGTGGACGCCGGAACGCTGCTGCAGCGCTGGGCGAGCGCCAGCGGCGCGTGCTCGTGGCGCAGCAGCTCCGCGAGCAACAGGTGCGTCTCCTCGACGCTCGCGGCGACGCCGCGCTCGCTGATGCGCAGGCGCACCGGAAGCGTGTTCATGAACATCCCGAGCGCGCGGTCCGCGCCTTCGCCGCCGTGCATGCGCCCGAGCAGCACGCTGCCGAAGACGACGTCGTCGCGCCCCGACACCGCGGCGAGGACGCGTCCCCACGCGACGTGGCAGATGCTCGCCGTGCTGACGCCGATCGAGCGCGCGGCGTTCCGCAGCCGCTCGGCCAGCGCCGCGTCGATGAGCTGGTACGTCCGGCGCGTGCTCGTTCCGTCGCCTTGCACGTTCACCAGCCCGAACGGTGCGGTCGGCTCGTCAACGCCGGCCAGCATGTCGCGGAAGAACTGCTCGTGCTCATCGCGGCTCACGCCCAGGCGTGCTTGTGCGACGAAGTTGCGGAACGGCACCGAGGGCGGCAGCTCGGCGGCGCGCCCGAGCAGATGCGCTTCGATCTCGCGCTGCATCAGCTCCATCGCGGTGTGATCGCCGAGCAGGTGGTGCTTGAGCAGCACCATAGCCCACGCGTCGCCCTCACCGTCGCGCGCGACGTACGCGCGCATCATCGGCGCTCGGCGCACG